>NZ_CP025116.1:2637500-2937500 GCF_002831625.1 Nonlabens sp. MB-3u-79
AGCCTCAATAAATAAGAAGATGAATAAAACGATATTGATTACAGGAACAAGTAGTGGAATAGGAAAAGCTACAGCCATATATTTTCAACAGAAAGGTTGGAATGTTATTGCAACTATGCGATCTCCTGAAAAGGATACGGAACTAAAAGAATTGGAAAACGTCCTCTTGGAAAAATTAGATGTTTTGGATTTAGAATCAATCAACCAAGCGATTCAAAACGGGATTGAAAAATTTGGTAAAATTGATGCACTTGTCAACAATGCTGGATATGGAGCTTATGGCCCGTTGGAATCTTTTCCAAGAGAAAACATCATCAAGCAATTCAATACAAACGTCATAGGGTTAATGGACGTAACAAAAGCCATTATTCCACATTTTAGAGCAAATAAAGATGGTGTTATTGTCAATATATCTTCAATAGGTGGTCAAATGACTTTTGCTTTAGGTTCGCTCTATCACGGAACTAAATTTGCAGTTGAAGGGATTTCCGAATCATTGCATTATGAAATGAAAGAAATTGGTGTAAAAGTCAAGATAGTGGAACCGGGAATGATTGCCACAGATTTTGGAGGTCGTTCTTTTGATTTTCAAGCGGGAGAAATTGCCGATTATCAACCAATTATTGGAGCTTTAATGAAACAATGGCAAAACCCAGACAACAGCTCTTCAGCAGCGAGTTTAGTAGCAGATGTAATTTATACAGCTGTATCTGATGATAGTGAACAGCTAAGATATAGAGCAGGTGATGATGCAAACTTCTTGCTAGACAGTAGAAAAAAGATGACAGATAATGAGTTCTTTTCTATGATGAATAATCAAATGGGAAAATAAAACGATAGCTAACAATATGTATAAGCAATAGCGGTTTGAGAGCGATCTCAAACCGTTTTTGTATTTAATTAAGTATCTTGGTTTCCGAAAAGTTAGTGGATTCTTAATCCGCTACTGCTCATACATTAAACGTTAGCAGTAATGTAAATAAACTGAAAATTAATTAAAAAAAAGAAATTAAATGACTATTTTAAAACCAGCAAAACTTATAATAACTGCAATTCTATTACTTATTTTTAGTACTACCGTATTTGCTCAAAAATTGGAGCCAAAAGAAAGAATACTAGAGCCAGAGCACGTAATAGCTTCTAAGTTAACGGGAAAAGAGTATCAATTGTACATCTCTTTTCCTGACAGTTATTCAACGAAAGACACACTTTCTTACCCAGTTTTATATGTTTTGGATGGCAGATATTCCTTTTACTCAATCTTAGCAGCAAAAGAGGCTTCAGATCTATCAGGATCTTTAGAAGAAGTCATCATTGTCGGCATTGGATCTGGATTAGACATCCAAAGTTGGTTGAAAAATAGACTGTACGATTATACTCCAACCATTAATACTGCTAGAGAAAGAGCCTTAGAAAAACGTTGGGGTTTTGCAGCAGGCGAATTAAAATCTGGAGGGGCTACTAAATTTCTAAAAAGTCTTAAAACCGAAATCATCCCATTTATTGACAAACATTACAAAACAAATGCTGATAGAGGGATTTCGGGACACTCGCTGGGAGGATTATTTGCTGCCTATTGTTTGATAAATTCTGATGGGTATTTCACCCGATTTGGTATCAACAGTCCTGCATTTTATTGGGACAATGAAAAAGTATTGAACCAAGCAGTTTCTCAATTTACTCTGAATGAATCTTTTGATATGCCTGCAACGAAAGTATTTATTTCGGTTGGTGGAAATGATAAAAATGATGGAAATAATTATGTTTCTCAAATGAAAAAATTTCAAACATCTCTTAAAAATGCTGATTATGAAAATGTAGATTTTAACTGGCAAATATTTGAAGGGGAGTCACATGTATCCGTATATCCTGCAATGATAAGTAGAACCATTATGGCGCTGTATGGTAATAAATGATCAACTAAAACAAAAAAACTACAGCCAACAATGTATATAAAAAATAGGCAAAAAAACACTAGAGTCCAAGATTTTGGCTTATATCAAACTTTGTGTTTAACCGAAAGTTTCATGCTTCGGAATCGCCTACTTTTCATATACAAACACTTTGATAGTCATACGGTACGTTAAACGAACATATTCAAAATCCAATATTAAAATGAAAATCAAAAAATCATCTCACTACTACCTTATATGTGCCCTAGGAATGCTGATTGCAATTTCTTTTTTAGCGTCATGTATAACTGATAAAACTGATGAAGAAACTATAACACTGAATTTGGGGGAGATCGATTTTAATCCAAAACCTGATACATGCTGGGCGCGTAAGACATTGACAGGTAAGTGCTATAAGTTTACTTCATCTTCTGCTCAAGTATTCGAAACTAAAACTGGAGTTTTAAGAATAAATGAGCCTGAAGGTGAGACAATTGGAACTATTGTAACGTACTCTGGTGGACTGGGCACTTACTATAAAAAAGCTTTTAATGAAGAATCATTAAAAAAAGGATACCGTGTAATTCAAATAAAATGGAACGAAGGATGGTTCAAAGCTAGCAAAGAGGAGCAAGAAGGATTTCGTAAGTTAGCTGTTCATCCTGCTTCTATTACACAGTATATTTATGATAATTTAGTAGAAAAAGATAAGCCATTTATTCTTTATGGTTATTCGGGAGGTGCTGCACAAATAGCTTATATGCTTAGTTTTTATGGAATCGATAATATCACAGACAAGGCCATTATTTTTGCTGGTTTTTGGATGGGAAGGTTAGATATTGGATGTTTTGATACCGACCCTTTAAATAGTCAACTTAATTACTCTGAGAAAGCCAGAACAGCAATAGATCAAAGTTTAGGTTTTAATAAAAATGAAAAAGGACCTTGTGCACTGCGCGACAGTACCTTTACAGATATTTATAAAAATTCCAGTATTTCCTATGGGGGGAATTACTACTATCCAAATACGGATGTTTATCTTGTATATGGAGGGAATGATCAGGTCGGGGCTTTAAATCAAGGGCTAACTTATTATGAACAACTGGCATCTGCCAGGTCACCATATGTCCACATGCAAATTGTTGAAGGGGCAGGACATAATATTTTACGAGATTCGTTGGGATTTGAAACACTTAGAAAAATATTATTTACTGAAGTAGATTTAAAAACGACAACCAACAATAAATAAACGGCAATAAAACGACCGTTTATTGAGGACGTTGCCAGTAATTTGAATGAACCACTTCAATCTCATAACAAGTTTAATTTTATTAGGATTAACAGTCCTTTGTTTTTGGCTTCCATATAAACACGGAAACAAACAAATTGGAATTATAACTGGAATTATTTTATCCCTAATAATTGCTTGGACAATTCTGGCTGAATTGGAATTTCTTGTGATTTTTATTTGGCCATTTATTTTTGTCTTTCAAATCATATTTCTGACTTATTGGACTTTTCGAATATTTAAACGACCGAAAACTGGAAAGTATGTATCATCATTTTTGACTTTAGGTTTTATCCTTTTATGTATGACACCTTGGATTAGTGACTGGACTTTTAGCAAAAATGACGCACGAAAATTATTAGCGGAACATAATATTGAATTAAAAGACAATTTTAAAATTCTGAAAAATGAAAGTGGCGGATTTATGGACTACGCACACACTCTAAAAATTCAAATTTCGGATTCCGACAAATCGAGGATTGCAAAGGAAATAAGAGAATCTAAAGGTTTTATCGAAACCGAAGATTTCCTTAACGACTATCCAAGTGCTAATCATTATACTTTTGAAAAACTGAATTTTGAAACTGAAAACTATTTAAATCGAGAATATTACGTAAAGGAACCTATGGAAGATGGAACAATACACTTTCATTTTCAACTTTCTAAAACAAAAAACGAATTACAATATATTGGAACTAACGAATAAAAAACTACTGGCAACACCGTATATAATTTATTGCTGGGTTCTTGCCTATTTGCGAAATTAGGTACTTCAACACGCCAATAATCACACACAAGAACGTTAGCCTTCATTCCCCACATCACGGAAAACCGAGATTAATTTCTACAGCTAACGTCAAATTTTTAGGTTTTTTTTAAAAAATTCAGCGCTTAAAAGTTGTCAAAAGCTTGAGAATAAAACATAAATCTTTTAAGTTAAAAAAATATTTTCATATATTTATTTAAGAATTAAAAAAAATGACACGAGATGTTATTAAGAGAAACAATGTAACTGTTCATGGCGAAGGCACACAGGTTATGTTGATGGCACATGGTTATGGTTGCGACCAAAATATGTGGAGATTTATTACACCGGCGTTTCGTAGCAAGTACAAAATTGTACTTTTTGACCATGTAGGCTCCGGCAAATCAGACATTTCGGCTTACGACTACAAAAAATACGCGTCTTTGCAAGGCTATGCAGATGATATTATAGAAATCTGCGAAAGTCTTAACCTTAAAAATGTCATTTTTATTGGACATTCAGTAGCTGCGATGATGGGGCTATTGGCAACTAACAAAGCACCACACTTATTTGATACTTTGATTATGGTAAGTCCATCACCATGTTATATTAATGATGAAACTTATTATGGTGGTTTTGACGAGGCAGATATTCATGAATTATTGGAATCTTTGGACAGCAATTATTTAGGTTGGTCGGGTGCCATTACTCCCGTAATTATGGGTAATGCTGATAAACCAGAGTTGAGCAAAGAATTAGAAAATAGTTTTTGTCAAAACAATCCTAAAATAGCAAAACATTTTGCAAATGTTACGTTTTTAGGAGATAATCGTCACGATTTGTCAAAATTGACAACAAGAACTCTTATTTTACAAAGTACCTCTGATGTAATTGCGCCTGAAGTTGTTGGAAAATACGTTAATGAACAGTTGCAAAATAGCACAATTGTTGTTATGGAGGCTACAGGACATTGCCCACACATGAGTGCACCAAAAGAAACAATAGAATTGGTGACTAAATTTTTAGCAAATATTTAGATGATGAAATCTAATTTATTTTGAAAATATCCGACTTTCCAAGAGCTTTTGGATAGTTATTATCAGTTACTAAAACGACACTATAATGACAGAAATAACAGGTTTCAATTTTACAGAAGATGATTTTACAGCAGCTGACTTAGTCAAATTTGAACTGATAAAATCAGAGGAGGAAGAAGATTTAAATAACTTAGCTGAGCTTTTTAATCACATTGTTGCTGCAAAAGCAGCAAAACTAAGTCAAGAAAAAGAAGAATTTTATAGCAAACAATTAGTATTAAAAGAATTAGAATCAGACATATTTTATAATCATTTTCCTTGTGGTTATTTTTCAACGGACAGTAATGGAATTATTAACAAAATCAATACTACTTTATTAGGTTGGCTTGGTTATGCAAAAGAAGACATTATTGGGAAAGTTACTTGGCAGAGTTTGTTGAGTGTGGGTGGTAAAATGTACTTTGAAACACATTATTCTCCTTTGTTACAGATGCAAGGTTTTGTTCAAGAAATCAGTTTTGAAATGGTTAAGAAAGATAAAACTCGTCTGCCTATCTTAATCAACACCAAACAAATAAGAGATGAAAATGGGAAAGTGCAGATAAATTATTCCACGGTTTTTGACGTAAGTCAACGCAAATCTTATGAAAAAGAGTTGCTCATAGCAAAAAGAACTGCCGAAGATCAAAATGAATTAATTGAATATACTTTTAGAAATGCTTCTACACCTATTTATTACGTTTTGGAAGATGCGAGCATCTATGATTTTAACGACATTGCCGCAGAAAAGTTGGGTTATACAAGCGAAGAACTGCATACGTTAAAAATTTATGATTTAGATAAAAATTATGACGAAAAAAAGTGGGCAAGTGAATGGGCTAAATTGAAAGCAAAGAAAAAAATAACCATAGAAACTCAACAAAAAAAGAAGGATGGTACCCTTATAGACGTAATTATTACGGCTAACTATGTAAAATATGGCGACTTACAATTGAACTGTAGCTATGTGCTAGACATTACAGAAAAGAAAAAACGTGCAGATGAATTAAAAATTGCAAATAAAGAACTTGCCTTTCAAAATGAAGAAAAGGAAAAACGCGCAGAAGATTTAAAGCTGATGGACTTTGCATTTAAAGAGTCATCTACGCCTATTATGTTGCATTTGCAAAACGGTGAATTTTATAGTTTTAACGATGCTTTACTCAATATATTGGGTTACACCAAAGAAGAATTTAGCAAAATGAATCTGCTAAATGTTGTAACCATGGACGAATTAGCTTGCATTTCACAATGGGATGAAATAAAAGAAAAGGGAACTGTAGTATTCGACTGTCATTTTGAGAGAAAGGATGGTGTTCTGTTGGATGTGGAAGTAAGCAGCAACCTGATTAAATACAATAAATACGAGGTGAACTTTTGTTATATAAATGACATCACCGAAAAAAAGAAAGCAGAAACTGAAATTTATTCTATGAATGAATTGTTGCAACGCCAAACTGATTGTTTGCTTTTGGCTACAAAAAGTGCACAATTAGGAATTTGGGATTGGGATTTAGAAAGTGATACGCTTGTGTGGGATGAAGGGATGTGTAAATTATATGGAATAGCCGCAAATAAATTTAAATTAATTAAAGAAGAATGGATAGCAAGATTGCATGAAGAAGATCGAACAGAAATAGATAATGAGATTCAGTTAGCAATTACAAACAAGAAAGAATACAATACCGAATTTAGGATTGTATGGAGTGATTCATCTATCCATTATATAAGAGCTACTGGAATTGTTGAAAGGGTAGATGGTAAGCCAAAACGCATGATTGGAGTTAATTGGGATGTAACTGCAGAAAAACAGAGTATACAGCATCTTAAATTGTTAGAATCTGTTATTGTCCATACAAAAGATAGTATTTTGATAACAGAGGCAGAACCAAATGATTTACCAGGACCAAGAATGATTTTTGTGAACCCAGCATTTGAAAAAATGACAGGTTATACCTCTGAAGAAGTAATTGGTCTAACGCCTAGATTATTGCAAAATGAAGATACCGATAGAAAAGAATTAGACAAATTACGAACTGCATTGAACAAATGGGAGCCATGTGAAATAACAGTTTCGAACTCGAGGAAAAATGGCGAGAAGTTTTGGAATAACTTTAGTGTAGCTCCAGTAGCAAATGAAAAAGGATGGTATACCCATTGGATTGCTATAGAAAGGGATGTGACAAAACAAATTGAAGCTACCATAGAGAAGGAAAGAATGATAAAGGAACTGCTCGAAAACAACCGAGAGCTGAAGCAGTTTAGCTATATAACTACCCATAACCTGAGGGCACCCTTAACTAACCTAGTTTTGATTTGTAAATTAATAAGCAGAGAGAAAATAGAAGATCCATCAATATTAAAACTGATAGAGGCCTTCAAAACATCTACCTATCAATTGAATGAAACATTAAATGACCTTATCAATGTACTCATCGTAAAAGAAAATACAGACCTTAAATTAGAGGAATTGTCTGTTGTAGAAATAATGAATAAGGTAAAAGAATCCATTTCCGAAACATTGAGAGATAGCAAGGCAATAATTGAGACTGATTTTTCTGATATGCCTACCGTACACTTTACAAAGGTTTATCTAGAAAGTATTTTTTTAAATCTAATTACGAATTCAATAAAATACCGCCATCCAGAAAGGAATCCCATTGTTAAGATAAAAACCACAAAAGATGCAATTGGCAGAACCAAACTTACTTTTTCAGACAATGGGATAGGGATGGATATGTCTCGCGTAAAACACAAGATATTTGGTTTTCACCAACGGTTCCATAACAATGCCGACAGTAAAGGGATAGGATTGTTCCTTATTAAATCTCAAATAAATGCTTTGGGAGGCCAAATAGAAGTGAATAGTGAAGTGAATATAGGCACCCATTTTACAATAACTTTTAAATAAACCATAAAATGATAAAAACAGTTTTAGTAATTGAAGATGATTTAATAACAATGTATTTGAATAAAATGGTATTAGAATCTTCAAGTTTCTGCGACAACATAGTAGAGGCAACCAATGGTGAGGAAGCATTATCATACTTTGAAAATATAGAAAAAGGAGATATCCCCATGGATAATTTGCCCGAAGTAATACTTTTAGATTTGAATATGCCAGTAATGGATGGATGGGAGTTCTTTGAAACTTATTTACAAAAGTTTCCCGAGTTTGCAAAGAAAACAAAAATTTTCATCCTTTCTTCAAGCACAAACCATGAAGACCAAGAAAGGGTACAAAAAGACCCAAACATTGCAGCCTTTTTATCGAAGCCACTAGACGAAGAGGTACATTTTAATATTATTAACTCCTCTTTCAATAAACAATAGAGAAAAGATTTTCTTAATATGTTAGGATTAATTACTCCGACCTAGCCAAAGCAACTAACCAGACAAGAACAAGTTGTGCTTCATTATGACAAACCACTAACCAATGATAAAATTCTTTAGAAAAATTAGACAAAACTTACTTATGGAAAACAAAACTGGAACGTACTTTAAATATGCTATTGGAGAAATTGTTCTTGTGGTTATTGGTATTTTGATTGCAATATCAATTAATAATTGGAATGAAACAAACAAAAATGAGCGAGAACAGATTGTTTTTTTAAATAATCTCAAAAACGATCTCAAAAACGATTTAATACAATTAGATCAAATATTAAAACTTCAAAAAGAAAAATTAAGCACAGTCAATGAATTAAAAGACCAATTGCTATCAATAAAAGATTTTGAGAAAATCGAACAACTTTTTGCCAAAATTAATACATCAGCTAATTACACCTATTTTCCTAACACTGGTTCATACACAACATCAGTGTCATCGGGTAAAATAGCTTCTCTAAATCCAAGTTCTTTAAGAATAGCAATTACAAATCTATACGAACGTTATTACTATAGATTAATTTACAATGGGGAATTATACGATAAAAAACTTAACGAGGTTTCATCGAGCCAAGGGAAATTTTTCAACACTTTAACATTAAAACTAAACAGCAAAGATGTAATTGAAGATAGTGATTTTGTGAATTTGATTACAATTGTGTTTTTGGAGAATTCAACTTATGTGAAGAAAGGTGATCGAACCAAAAGCGAAATTTTAAAGGTTCTGAAATTAGTAGAACAAAGACTTAATGATTAACGAAAGCACAACACCGTATAAAATTAATTGCTAGTTCTAGCTTACTTACGAAAGTCGCCGCGGACGTTCTACCTGTGTTTTATTCACTAACTTTAAGGCTTAAAACACTCAACAAACCAAACACAAACACGTTATCTAACATAATATCCAAATCCATGAAGCATAAACTTATTATAAGCATACTCATACTATTTACTGCTGTAGGTTGTGATAGTAATAAATCAAAGCAAGCTACAGTTGATAAATACTCAATTCCCGATTTTAAATTAATCAAAGATGTCGTATATGGCCACGAATTTGGTATGGCAATGACTTTTGATGTTTATACCCCATCAAAACCAAATGGTGCTGGTGTGATTTTAACAAATAGTGGTGGTTGGGAATCACCTTATGACACATTCAAAATACAGGATAACGGTACATATAGATTTGCAACAGATGAAGAAATGACCAAATCAGAAACGTATCATATTTTAAGTCCAAAAAAATTAGTGTTAAATGGATATACTGTTTTTGAAGTACGACATGGAAGTCGACGGAAATTTGAAATGTCTGAAATAGTATCACACGTTAGAAGAGCCGTTCGATTTATCAAGCATAATTCCTCAGATTATGGAGTTGATAAAACCCGTTTAGGATTATGGGGTGGTAGTGCCAGTGGTCATTTATCATTACTTATAGGTCTGTCTCCTGAAGTACCTTTGTTTGATGCCAAATTGGATTGGGAAAAGAATCATGCTGATGTGGCTGCAATTGCAGTTTTCGCAGCACCTAGCGATTTGGATAAAATGGTTTTAAATAATCCAAAAACATGGGGGAAATTCGATTTTTTGAAACTGTCTACAGAACAGTATCAAGAATTTTCACCAGTTAATTACGCCTCAAAAAACGATCCACCCACCTTAATAATGCATGGCAATACAGATGCACTAGTGCCATTTGTTCAAGGTGAATTAATGTATTCTAAACTTCAGGAAGAAGGAGTACTCTCTAATTTTATTGAATTCGAAAAAACAAATCATTCACCAACACTTAAGCAAGCATCAAAAGGAGTTGATGAGGCATTGGCTTGGTTTGATAGGCATTTAAGTAAATAATAACGTGAGATAACACCGTGTATAATTAATGGCTAGCCCTCGCTTTCTCAAAAAATCCTCGCGGATTTTCTATTCGGTTTGTATTTCCTAAATTAGTTGCTGAAATACGCAACGAAATCATACACCAACAGGTTATGTGCAAGCGGTAAAAAATTCCTGCTTATCCAAAAACAGAATTCAAATGAAGAAAATATTATTTCTAATTCCCCTGATAATTGGATGTACATCACCGAAAGAAAAATCGGAACTCGACAAACTTGCGAAATATGAAGGGAATTATGAATATGTAAATAAAACTACGCTGGACATTATTGCCTCTGAACTTGACACAACGCTTTATGCTGTAGTAGATAATGCAAAATATCCTTTAAAACATATCGCTTTAGACAGTTTTGTGAATATCGCAAACATTCCTGTCGTTTTTGAACGTGACAAATCGAATCAAATTATTGGTTATAAAACTGACGGACAAAAATTTAAACTAATATCTTCTGATATTGAAGAAATGGAAATGTTCCCAAGAAAAGAACTTTTCCAAAACCCAGACAACTACGTATACCAAAAACCAAAAGAAACTTCTGATGGATTGAAAACAGGACTTTTAAAAGAAGAATTCAATAATCCTGAACCAATAATCAATATGGTAAAAGAAACCATAAAAGGAAATTTTCCCGATGTTCACAGTATATTGATTTACAAGAATAACAAATTGGTGCTTGAAGAATATTTTTATGGTTACGATGAAACAACACCACATCAATTAAGGTCTGCCACCAAACCTTTCATTGGTGGAATTCTTGGAATAACGGTTGACCAAGGATTTATAAAAAGTGAAAAAGATAAACTATTGCCCTATTTAAATTCGAGATATGCAGAAATTGCCAATTTGGACAAAAGAAAAAAGGAAATTACAATCGAAAATTTCTTAACGTATCGACACGGAATAGATTGTGAAAACAATAATCCAGAAAGCAAAGGAAATGAACAATCAATGATGCAAAGTAAGGATTGGGTAAAATACACGCTGGATTTACAAATGATTGGAGAACCTGGTGTATCATCATCTTATTGTACAGGTTGTGCTTTGACTTTAGGAAGTTTAGTTGAAATAGCAACAGACAAGAAAATTGAGGATTTTGCTAAAGAGAATTTATTTGAACCCTTGGGAATATTGAATTATGAATGGACTTTTGAACCAAATCAGGCTAGTTTGAATACTTTCAGTCAAATGTATTTTACACCAAGAGACTTGATTAAATTAGCAAAATTATTTAAAGATGGCGGTAAGTGGAAAGGCAATCAAATAATATCAAAAAGTTGGATTGATAAGACATTTAATATGGACAAAGGAGATTACGGCTATCTTTGGGAACATAAATATTTTGTAGTTGACGGACAAACATATAACTCGTATTTAGCTTCGGGAAACGGAGGACAAAAAATCAATATTTTGCCTGAACTCGATATGATTACAGTATTTACTGGTGGTAACTATAATTCCTATCAATTGTACGGTAAAAGCACGCCGCCAAATGAAATGATACCGAACTATATATTAAAATCCGTAAAATAAAGCCTGCACACAACACCTTGTATATTAAATGGCAAGCACTCGCCTAGCCTTCGACAAGCTCAGGACAGGCTTACGAAAATCCTCTCGGATTTTCTATTCGGTTTGTATTTAATACATTAGGTGCTTAAAGCACGCAACAAACCATATACAAAAACCTTATAATCAATTAAATATAATCATAATGAAGAGATTTAATTTTAAAGAAATACTTGAAATTACTTGCCGCCTTTATGTATTCTTTTTTCTAACCGCCTATGGAGTGGGAAAGGTTATAGGAGGACAGTTTTATACTGCTGCAAGAATGCCCGATGGTTTGGAACTTATGCCAATAGGACAAGTTTCAGACTTTGATTTGGCTTGGGTTTTCATGGGGCGATCTTTTGGATATATACTTGTCATAGCTCTTGCCGAAATCCTTGGAGCAGTTTTATTGCTTTCTAATAAAACCAAACTAATAGGAACCCTTATTTTAATTCCAATTATGGTAAATGTAATTGTATTCGATATTTTTTTCCTGGACGAATACGGTGCATTGGCAGGAGCAACTATATACTTATTCATGCTCTTTGCAATCCTTGTTATCAACAAAGAAAAAATGGTCGCTGTTTTTAATGACCTCATAAAAAACAAGAAATCGCCTAAGACATCCTCCAAAGAAAAAATCTACAAATATTTGATAGTTGCAGCTATAATCGTTTTAATTTTCATGACAGATCAATTAATAGTGAACTTCCTAGGGTATGGAAAAGGATAATAAATAACTGATTACACCAAAGGACGGAGGTGTAAAACAACTCTTTTCTTCATTAATTTGAGACCCTAATATTCTAGGCTCTTAGATTCATTCATTTGTTTCTGGAGCCTTTTTTTAATATTGCTTTCGCGAAAGCGAGAAAACCAGACACCTCATTTTTGTACTGATGCCGACCTGTTCAACTTACCCCCTGCATCAAAGACCTCTTTACTGATGTCCACTCCTAAAGTTTCTGTATACTTATTCATAAATATTGATTTATAAAAGAACTAGCTACTGGCGTTTCCACAACTTAAAAACGAGATCTTACCATACTACAGAGCTGAACGAACCTAAGAGTAGTGAAATAGAGCAGATTATCAATACTGTCGAAGTCTAGGCTTCACTGTATACCAAAACCTAAATGCTCTCTTTTTCTTTTTCTAGTTTGTATCTAAATTTAAAGAGAATCAAACTTGAGACGTGTATAGTTCATAGCTAATGAGTTGCTTAATAAAAGTTTAAACATATTTTCAAGTCCGCCAATTTTTATAATGTGGCTTTTTGAAAAAAAAGGCAATAATAAAATTAAAAAACTGGCTTTAGCTTAACCGAAAAGTAATTGCTATTTTGCGCGCTACGTGAAATATACATCACAGTTAGCCTTCATTAAAACCAATTATTACCAATTATTACCAATGATAAAATTCTTTAGAAAAACTAGACAGAACCTACTTACAGAAGGAAAAACTGAAAAGTATTTAAAATACGCTATTGGAGAAATTTTATTAGTTGTAATAGGAATAATTATAGCATTACAATTGAACAATTGGAATGAAACACGAAAGAAACAAAACCTTAAAAATGAGTACTTGGTATCATTAAAAAATGATTATCGAAAAGACACCGTACAATTAAGTGATAGAATTTACCAAAACAAAAAAAGACTCAAAGTTTTAATGCATATTTATCCCGATTCATTAAGCACCTCTGTTACAAAACCAGAAGAGTTCATTTCACTATTCAAAAACAAATTTGGGAAAGGATTAAGAGTTATTAATACGTACAATACCAATAGCTTTAATTTACTAATCTCTAGTGGAAACATAGATTTGTTAGATAAACAGTTTCGAGAATCCATAATGGAACTAAATAGACTCCAGGTATTTGAAAATCAAGTTTCATTAGGTAATCGGGATTATTTTTTCAGATTTATGTCAAACTACTTCCTTAAATATCCCGCAGATACTCCATTTAACTCAATTAACCAAATTTTATGGAATGGTATAGAAACTAATGAACTACCGAAGGATTTAATGGCATATTTTGGTCAGGAACGATATACAATAGAGAGGTATTTAGAACTAAGCAGAGACGTCTTACTTCAAACCGAACTAGTGTTAAAACTATTAGAAGACCTTGAAAATTAATAATCTGCGAGAACACTTAGACGAAGTATAAGAACTAAAATAGAATCTTATACAAGTAAATAACGAAAGGCTAACAACGTGTAAAAATAATTGCTCTGTTCTTGCCTACTCGGAAAATCCTACGGATTCCCATCTGGTTCGTTCCATTTTGTGTAGGTTTGACGCTTAATAACGTAATTATACTTAAGCAAACCGTTAGTGGTCATTACCATGAACGAACCTTAAAATAATTAACCAACTTAACAAATATGACTACAATAAAGAAATCATTCTCTCCTTTAAAGCCTTCTGACCGAATACAATCTCTTGACATTATGAGAGGCATTGTATTACTTGGAATTCTTTTAATGAATATTAATGGTATGGGGCTAGCCGGATCTTATGGAGATCCAACTGTTTCAGGCGGTGCTACTGGATGGAACCTTACTACTTGGATTACTACAGAATTATTTTTTTCAGGTACTATGCGAGCCCTTTTTTCGCTATTATTTGGAGTAGGTATGTTTATATTTCTAGATAGGCTTGAGAAAAAAAAAGCAGGAATAAATGCTGCAAACATTTATTTTAGAAGACTTCTTTGGTTACTGGTTTTCGGATTAATACACGGGTATTTATTGCTTTGGACAGGTGACATTTTATATGATTATGCTCTAATGGGTTTTATAGTGTTTTCATTTAGAAAGTTGCCTCCTATTAAATTAACACTTGTAGCATTATTACTCTTTTCAATTGGCGCGCTATGGAGTTATGCAGATTATAAAAATGATATAAAATTCGTCGAAGACCTAGAACTTGTAAAAAACTATAAATTAGAAGGTACAACAGTATCAAAAGAACTTCAAGGAGTTGATATGAAATGGGAAAAGCGGGAATGGAAAAGATCTCCAGAAGGCATCGCTGAATACAATGCTAATATGCGAAAAGGATATTTAGATGTGGTAGCTTTTCTTGCTCCTGAAAATCAGCGAACCGATACAATGAATCCTTACAGATTCCAATTATGGGATGTTCTTAGCATGATGTTATTAGGTATTGCTCTTTTTAAATGGAAAGTTCTTTCAGCTGAAAAATCGTATAAATTCTATGGTATAATCACTTTGTTGGGTTATTTGATTGGTCTTAGTGTAAATTATTATGAGATTCAATCAATCATGGAAAGTAACTTTTCGCCCTTAAACTTTTCTAAGTCATATATTACATACGATTTAGGAAGAGTCCCTGTTGCCATTGGTCACGTTGGTGCCATCATGCTGTTCTGTAAATTGCCTGTTTTGAAATGGTTAAAAAGCAGTCTTGCTGCTGTAGGTAAAATGGCACTAACCAATTACATAATGCATTCAGTTTTTGCCATGTTTATTTTCACGGGTGCAGGATTTGGGCTGTTTGGAACATTCCAACGTTTTGAATTATTATACATCGTATTTGGGATATGGATTTTCCAATTATTTCTAAGCCCAATTTGGTTAAAGTATTATCAATATGGACCATTGGAATGGATGTGGAGAAACTTAAGTTATTTAAAAAAGCATCCTTTCAAGAAGTAGAGTTAAGCAACATCTAATTCTTTTTAATAGAGCGGTCTTTATTAAACTAATAGTATATATCAAATAAAAGTAGCACAATATGCTATAGAAAATTAGAATAACGCAGCGCTAACAATATATAAAATTAATTGCTAGTTCTAGCTTACTTACATAAATCCTCTCGGATTTTCTATTCGGTTTTTATTTGCTAAATTAGGTGCTTAAAACACGCCACTAATCAGACAAAAGACCGCTGTCATTAATTAAAAAAAAATATGAAAGCACATATAATTACTTTAGTCTTTATATTTATTTGTGGATTTGGTTTTGGACAATCTGAATGTGATACTACAATTGACTACGGGAATAATCCTTCTACAGGAAAATATGCCCAAGTTAATGGAATCAAAATGTATTATGAAACTTACGGGGATTCAACTAAACAACCATTATTAATAATCCACGGAAACGGAGGCTCAGTTAAAAGCGGTCGATGCCAAATAGAGTATTTTAAAAATGATTATTATGTTATAATTGCAGATAGTAGATTTCAAGGGAAATCAGAAAACGGAAATGAAGAATTAACATTTAAGTTAATCACTGAAGATTATAATTCGTTTATAGATCATCTAAAATTAGATTCAGTCTACATTATTGGTCAAAGTGATGGTGGAATTATTGGTTTACAACTAGCAATTAAATACCCATCGAAAGTCAAAAAACTTGTATCAATCGCCCCTAATTTGAGACCTGATAATTCCGCAGTTCATCAATGGGCTATTTCTATGACTAAGAGAGACCTGAATGAGATAGAATTAAAGATAAAACAAGGAGATAACTCAAAGAAAACTATTAGAAATAAAGCGTTATATAATTTAATGGATAAGTATCCTAATATTACTAATAAGGAACTTTTTAACATTGAATCTCCTGTTTTAATCATAGCTGGAGATCAAGATATTATTAAACTTGAGCATATTCTTGAAATATATCAGAATATTCCAAAAGCACAATTATTTATAATGCCAGGTGCAACACATTTTATGATAAGAAGTGAACATAAACTTCTGAATCAAATGGCCAACAGGTTTTTGAGTAATCCATTTAAAAGACCAACAACAAAAGAAATAATATTAAATAACAAATAAAACTACAGGCAACACCTTATAAAATTAATTGCTAGTTCTAGCTTACTTACATAAATCCTCTCGTATTTTCTATTCGTTTTTTATTTGCTATAATTAGTTACTTGAACACGCCACTAATCATACAAAAACACGTTGAAACAAGCTGAAAAATGAAAACTGAAAACAAATTAATAAGCACTAGTTTACTGACTGCAATTACGGCTTCTTTATGTTGTATTACACCAGTTTTAGCAATTATAGTAGGTACAAGCGGAATTGCTTCAATATTCTCTTGGATTGAGCCATTTAGACCTTATTTGATAGGACTAACAATTTTAGTTCTTGGATTTGCTTGGTATCAAAAACTAAAACCTAAGAAAGAAATTGACTGCGAATGTGAGACCGATGAAAGACCGAAATTTATTCAATCAAAAAAGTTTTTAGGAATTGTAACCGGGTTTGCAATTCTTATGTTAGCTTTTCCATACTATTCGGGAATTTTCTACCCAAAAACAGAGAAACAAATAATGGTAGTTGAAAAATCAGACCTATTTACAACAGAATTTAAAATTAGTGGAATGACCTGTGCGAGTTGCGAAGAACACGTTAATCACGAAGTAAATAAACTCAACGGAATTGTAAACTCAAAAGCGTCATACGAAAATGGAAACGCAATCATTGAATTTGACAGAACTAAAACCAATGAGGCGCAAATTGAAAAAGCAATTAACTCTACAGGTTATAAGGTAACCGACAAGGAAGAAAACTAATGGAAGTTCAATTAAAATCAGAAATTACTTGTCCAAACTGTGGACATAAAAAAGTAGAGGAAATGCCAACAAACGCTTGTCAATTTTTTTACGAATGTGAGAATTGCAAAACAGGTCTGAAACCAAAAGAAGGAGATTGTTGCGTTTATTGTTCTTATGGAACTGTAGCTTGTCCACCAATTCAAGAGAATAAAAGTTGTTGTTAAATAACTAGTTGCCAACAACATGTGTGATTAATTGCTTGGTCACTGCCGACTTCTAAACATTCCTTCGGAATATTTTATCTGTGATTTATTTACTAAATTAGAGGATTAACTTCTATTAAAACACAAATACGTTGTAGGATAGGTGAAAAATTAAAACTTTCAAGTATGAAAATTCAAAACCTTAGTCAAAAATTGATTAACGCTCATCTTGTTTCAGGTAAGATGAATCCCGGTAACGAAATCGCATTAAAAATTGATCAGGTATTATTACAAGATGCTACAGGTACTTTAGTAATGCTGGAATTGGAAGCCTTTAATTTAAAAAAGATTAAAGCAGAGGTAGCAGTTCAGTATGTGGACCATAATCTACTTCAAACGGATTATAAGAACATGGATGATCATATCTTTCTTCAGTCAGCCGCTGATCGCTTTGGATTTTGGTTTAGTAAGTCTGGAAACGGCATTAGTCATGTTGTACATATGGAACGTTTTGGTAAACCGGGCCAAACCCTATTGGGCTCAGATAGCCATACTCCTGCAGGAGGTGGCATTGGAATGCTTGCTATGGGTACAGGTGGCTTAGATGTAGCACTGGCTTCGGCAGGTGAGCCATATTATATTAAAATGCCGAAAATCATGGGCATCAAGCTCATTGGAAAGCTGCCGGACTGGATAAGTGCTAAGGATATTGTTTTAGAAATGCTTCGCAGGTATGATGTGACTGGAGGGCGAGGATATATCTTAGAATATTATGGTGAGGGCTTGAAGTGCTTGAGTGCTTGGGATCGTCATGTTATAACAAATATGGGTACGGAGTTAGGTGCTACTTCTTCTGTATTTCCTTCAGATGAGATCACCCATGAATTCCTACGAAAAGAAGGAAAAGAAAATGACTGGGTTAAACTGGAAGCCGATGAAGGAGCATCCTACGATCATTACGAAGAAATAAATTTATCTGAACTAGAACCTTTAATTGCACTTCCCAGTAGCCCGGGGAAAGTTGTCCCAGTAAGGGAAGTTAGCGGATTAAAAGTTGCCCAAGTCGTTATTGGCTCTTCTGCCAATCCCGGACTGCGTGATTTTTGGATTGTATCTCAAATTGTAAAAGGAAATGTGTTGTCTCCCAATATCTCATTCGATGTCAATCCATCTTCTCGTCAGGTCTTGGAAAACTTAATGGAAATGAAGGCTCTAGGGCCTTTAATTGCTGCAGGTGCAAGACTTCATCAATCCGGTTGTATGGGATGCATTGGTATGGGACAAGCCCCTGCTACCAATACCATTAGTCTCCGAACGATGCCTCGTAATTTTCCCGGACGTTCAGGAACACTCGAAGATCAGGTCTATTTATGTAGTCCAGAAACCGCAGCCGCCGCAGCACTAATAGGGGAAATTACTGATCCGAGAGAACTCGAAACACTCAGGAATATATCATATCCTAAATGGGAAGAACCCACCCATATTAAGATAAACAACAATATGTTAATTGCTCCTAGTGGTAAATCTACTGAATTGTTGAAGGGGCCGAACATTAAAACACTTCCCGATTTTGAAGAGCTTCCAGATGAAATGGAAATTCCTATTTTGTTAAAAATGGATGACAATATTTCAACCGATGGAATACTAAAAGCAGGGGCCGATGTGCTGCCTTTACGTTCAAATATTCCAGAGATAAGCAAGTTTGCTTATTATGCCATTGATCAAAGCTTTTATGATCGCGCCATTGAAAATCAAAAAAACTATAAAGGCTTTTGTATTATAGCTGGTGATAATTATGCCCAAGGCTCAAGCAGAGAACATGCGGCTTTGGCTCCCAAGTATTTGGGGCAAAAGTTTACTGTCGCTAAATCCTATGCCCGTATTGGCTGGCAAAACCTAATTAATTTTGGTATTATTCCTTTTGAGTTTAAAAACACAGATGATTGGGACAAACTGGAACAAGGGGATGTTTTACGGATAGAAAACATTAGGAAAACAATCAAAAACAATGATTCAATAACTGCCACTGTAGTTGGAAAAGGAATAGAAATTCAGCTGGCATTCAACATCAGTAACAGACAAGTTGAAATCATTTTAAAAGGAGGTATTATTAATTATATGAGGAAAATATGATTTGAAATATTGTCGTTTTTCAGGTTATGTTTTAATAACAAAGTAGTATAAACACGTTCTACAATACCGTGTATAATTTATGGCTAGCCCTCGCCTACTTATGAAAATCCTATTGGATTTTCTATTCGGTTGGTGATTTGATAAATCATGTGGTTAAAACATTCTATAAACCACATACAACCTCTTTGTTAACGATGCTGCAATTCATCCTCTTTAATATCCTCTAGCTTTTGTAGCTCTTGCAATATACATAACAACCTTTCAGCAGTTAGCGCCTATTCTTCAAGGAATTCTCAGTGCCAAACTTTACGCAATCACTCAAAAAGTCAAGTATTATTTGGCCCTCTTCTTACTTTATTTTACAAGTAATTGTTTTTATTCTTTGTTAATTAATCCTCACAGTTACAACAACGTGTATATTGCATTTAAACAAACTGCAAACAATACATAATTAAAAAACAAAGCGTTTAAAATTTTTACAATATGAAAATAATATCACTCTTATCATTAATATGCTGTTTCAGTTTTATTTTTGAAGCAAAAGGACAAGCAGCATATCCTCCAATTATTGACGGAGCAGAGAAAATTACATATAAAACTGTTGACGGAATCAAATTGAATTTATGGATGTTCACCCCAAAAAACCACAAAATAACGGACAATGCTCCTGCCGTAGTATTTTTCTTTGGAGGTGGCTGGAGAGAAGGAAATCCTGCTCAATTTGTAAAACATTGCGAATATTTATCGGCGAGAGGAATGGTTGCAATAGTTGCAGATTATCGAGTGAAAAACAGGCACGGGGTTCCTGCTAAAGATTGTGTGTCGGATGCCAAGTCAGCAATTCGTTGGGTTCGAAAAAATGCTTTGGAATTTGGTATAGATAGTAATAGAATTGCAGCAGGAGGCGGTTCTGCTGGAGGTCATTTAGCTGCGGCATGTGCCACTTTACCAAAGTTTGACGACGGAAATGAAAATATATCCATCAGTTCAAAACCAAATGCCTTGGTTCTTTTCAATCCGGTTCTAGTATTACTACCTATCACTGGAGAAAAAAAATTCAATGAAAAACTGGACGGTTTGGAAATAAGGATAGGAACAAAACCTATGAATCTGTCACCTTACCATAATATGATTGGTAATATACCCCCAACAATTATTTTTCATGGAACAGGTGATGAAAACGTACCCTTTATGACGGTAAAATTGTTTACAAAAAAGATGCATAAATTAGGCAACGAATGCACACTAGTTGCCTACCAAGGAGAACCGCATGGATTCTTTAATTACGGAAAAAAATCAAATGCCTTGTTTGTTGATACCGTTCACAAAATGGATGAATTCTTGGTTTCATTGGGCTACCTTAATGCACCCCCAGAGACATTAGTTATTTCGAATTAATATAGAATTGTAATTCTAATTGCACTAGAATTTAATATTTTGTGTAAAAATGTAATTCTTCGTGCTGTATATGAAAGCTTTTAACCCGATTAAACTGTGAGGCCGTTTGATCAGAAATGACGACAAAATATACTACTGCCCCAACAATTTTACACCCTAACTAATACAACCTGAATCTGTTAAAGTTGGATATGGTTTACATCGTTATATAACATTAAATATTACATATACTGAAATGATTAATTCTGGACAGATCTGATTACTCAATGAGGAACTCCGGATCTCATTGGCAGAATTAGATAGGACAAAAGATTCCTATATCATTATCAATGCACAAACTGTCAACAGTATTTTTGCCCAGAGAAAAGAGGTGGAAAAACACTGGAATCTTACACAGCTTAACTTTGTTGCATCACTTGGGGTCGAATCAAACGATGAAGACCTTTTAAAAGGTTTGCGACTTGAAGTGAATTTAGTGATGGATGGATATAGTTGGAATTTCAATATTATTGATAGATACGAAGAAATATAATAATAAAAAAAACAGCGCACTTATTTCTCTTGTTGATCTTCTACTAAAAAGATTTGGATAACCATATTTGAATCACATAAAAAAGGATAATAACATTACGACAACCAACACTTTATAAATGCGCAATGACTCAGTTGACCGCTAAAGCTATCATTTGTATCTTTCTGACAATTAATAATGATGAGGCGTAGACTCAGGACTTTTAATCAACACTTCACTTACCTTCAAAACATTAATATAAGCTGAAAAATGAACAGAATCTTAATAATTAACCAATCCTTAAAACCCACAATTAATTTAAATATTTTAAAATACGCGTTTCTAGTTTTAATTTTTATTTCTTCCTGCAAGGAAAAAGAAATAAATTTAAAAACAGTCACTTATTCACAATTTGAGCTGTTTATTAATGAGACAGGCTATATTACAGATGCTCAAAAATATGGATGGTCAATAGTCCAAATCGACGTTTATAATTTCAAAAAAGTAGCTAATGCTTGTTGGAAAACCCCCGACGGAATTAATAAAGTTGCCTCAAGAAAACTTCCTGTTACACAAGTAAGTTATAATGATGCTTTAGCTTATTGTAAATGGGCAAAAAAAAGACTTCCTAGCTATAACGAATATTGGAAAATTGTAAAAAATGACAACCGTATAATTGTATCTGAGAATAAACTTCCAATCTCTGAAGTGGACAATGTAAACATTGTAGGTAATGTATGGGATATTACTAAAAACGAAAATAATGAATCTATAAGACTAGCTGGAGGTTCTCTTTTTTGCTCTGAAAGCAATTGTCACGGGACTATTAAAGAAAGAGAATTATTTGTTGACAAGGAAACTGGAAATATTCACATAGGTTTTTCTGTTCTAGATTTATAAAATAAAAGCCTATGCCTAGCAACGAGTATTCTCAATTGCTAAATTATAATACTTAATAAAATAAAAATAAACTTCTGATACGTTTTTTTGTTGAATTAACTGTTTAACCATGCAACTAATCATTTGCAAAATATTTCTCACATCCAAATATTCAGCGCATTGTTTCTTTAGATTATTTTATGAAACCATACAAGTAAGTGCATTTGCAATCACCTTTAGCCACGTTTATTGTATATGCATTTCAATAATTTCTTTCTTAAACAATATGTTTTAATTTTAATCTGTTAATAAAAAGCATATAACACGACTTATGTACCTAACTCCTTACCTCCCTCAATACATAGTCGAACCATTAGTTTCAATGAGAGGTTTTAATGATAAATACACTTAGCTATGAACAAAAATATGAGAGGATTTTTACTTACTTGTACACTATCAATACTGGGTGCGAATCTATCTGTAGCGCAAAGTATTGTCGCTCATATAATGACAGCTGCAGATCGCCATAAGCTGGGAGGAGACAATGTAATGGCAACTGCTCAAACATCCAATTTTGAAGCTAGAACTTATGTGAATAATGAGAATGATACATTGCTTTATCGATTATTAAGACCCATAAATTACGACCCTAATAAAAAGTACCCTTTGGTCATATGTCTGTCGGGATCCGGGGGACGTGGAACTGATAATATAAGACAAATTGCGGGTTGCTGGCCAGCTCAAATTCTATCAAAACAAGAAAATAGAGAGAAATACCCAGCATTTATTTTTGTGCCACAATGTCCCCAGGGGTCTGACTGGGGAAGGTCTCTAGGAGTAAGCGAGAAAGAAATCCGATTTAAACTTGGGAGTTTTACCCAACCGAGTGTTGATTCCATAGTTCTAGAAGCTATTAGCACTTTGGAAAAAGAGTTTAATATAGATATAAAAAGACGTTATGTAACCGGACAGTCAATGGGGGGTTATGGGACTTGGCATTTCATATTAAATCATCCAGAGATGTTTGCAGCAGCCATACCGATTTGCGGAGGAGGCAATCCTAGTCTTGCACAAAATATCGTTAATTTACCTGTCTGGGTTTTTCATGGTCAAAAAGATAGCGCCGTTCCTGTAGACTTTTCACGAAATATGGTTGAGGCTATAAAAAAGGAAGGCGGAGACCCAAATTATAATGAGTTTTCAGGAGCCTATCATGTCGTTTGGCCTCTTGCATATGATACTCCGGGTTTGCTCGATTGGTTATTTGCTCAGAATAATAATTAACTATAAAGAAACTAACAAAAGATAAACACCAGCTAAACATGAAACAATTATACCCTATTATACTATTCTTGACACTAATTTTTCCTACCCACTCTTATAGCCAAGCAATATTCAATGATAGCCTTTCTATGGGCAGCAATTATGAAAAAGCTGCATTTCGAATTTGGATAAATGACAGCACCCAATTTATTGAAGGAGTTATTGTGATCGTCCCTGGATCTAATGGCGATGCTCGTGCTAATATACTAGACCCAGCCTGGCAGAAGTTGGCTACCAAGCATAACTTGGCTATTATGGGGTGTAATTTTATAGATAAGAGACATGAGAATATGATGATTGAAGAATATGCTTATGCACCTAATGGTAGTGGACAAGCTTTGCTTAATGCCTTATCCAATTTCTCTATTCAAAGTAAACATCCAGAGTTAGAATATGCTCCTCTTGCACTCTGGGGGATGTCGGCAGGTGGGCAATTCAACTACGAATTTGTATGTTGGAAACCTGAGCGTGTAATTACGTTTGTTGTTAACAAAGGCGGTGTTTATTATACTTCTCTTTCTCCTGCAAAAAGCTGGGAAGTGCCTGGAATCTTTTTTACTGGAGATCTAGACACGCCGTATAGAAGTAATATTATAAAAGGGATTTTTACAATTAATAGAAGGTTCGGAGCTAAATGGGCTTTAATCGAAGAACCTAATATGAAACATCGAATAGGCAGTTCACAACAATTTTCCATTGAATACTTCGATGCTATTATTCCAAAACGGTTGAAAGAAAAAAACATCTTATCTTCACTATTAGATAAAGGTATTATTGGATCATTAAAATCAAAAAAAATAATTAAAGACGGTCAAGATATAAATGACGTTACAAACTGGTTTCCAAATAAGTCGTTAGCTGAGAAATGGTTGTCACTTGTAAAAAACGGTAAGTAACCTGACCTGTGAATGAATGGGGTTTCATCGGACAGGATAAAGTGTGGATTGGAAAGTTAGCCACAAATCGTAAATTTAAAAAACAGCCATGCTTTGACTAGACAGAAAGGTTAGCACCTTCTGTTCCTCACATTTTATAGCCAAATGTTATACATCGTGCCAAAAATTAAAAAAAACAAAAGGAAGTTATGAATTTAGTACCAAATAAAATAAACCATTCTCTTTTCTTAAATAGTTGTCTTGTATTGCTTATATTGTTAAGTTCAGCTTCATGTTCAGTAAAAGGGAAGGAAAATAAACTAGACCAAAGACCTAATATAATATTGTTAGTAGCTGATGATTTGGGTTATGCTGATTTAGGTTGTTATGGTGGTGATATTGAAACTCCAAATATTGATATGTTAGCCGCTAGTGGTTTACGATTTAGCAGTTATCATACCGCTCCTTTATGTGCCCCAACAAGAGCTATGCTCCTTTCTGGAAACGACAACCATATTGCAGGAATGGGAAGACAAGGTCTCACAACTGACGAATTTGGTTATGAGGGAAAATTAACGAGCCGAATAGCAACTATTCCTCAAATTCTAAGCAAATCTGGTTATCATACCTACATGGCAGGTAAGTGGCATCTTGGCGAAACACCTGAGGCAAATCCTCATCAAAAAGGGTTTGAACATTCATTTGCAATGCTTGATGGCGCAGCTAATCATTACAATGATCAAGGATTATTTGAAGGAAATCCAATTTCTCCATATACAGAAGATGGTATGCCAGCTACATGGGAGGATGGGGACTTTTCAACGGATTTTTATACTGATAAATTAATTGAATATATCAACAGACATAAAGAAGATAAAAAACCTTTTTTTGCTTTTGCTGCCTATACTGCTCCGCATTGGCCATTACAAGTAGATGAGAAATATTGGAAAAAATATGAAGGTCGCTATGATGATGGATATGATAAACTGAAACAAAAGCGACTTCAGAGTCTTAAAAAGGCTGGTTTGATTCCTGAAAACACAGTGCTTCCTCCAAATCTTGAAAGCATTAAATATTGGGAATCCTTGTCTGAAAAAGAAAAAATGAAAGAGTCCAGAAAAATGGAATTATATGCCGGAATGGTTGATAATTTAGATTTCAATGTTGGTCGTTTAATACAGCATTTGAAAGAGATGGGAGTATATGAAAATACTTTAATTGTATTTATGTCTGATAACGGAGCAGCAGGTAATGACTTTTATAATAATGATAGATTCGGGCCATTCATTCGAGAACATTTCAATGACGACTATGAAAATATGGGGCAACCGAATTCCTTTATATCCTATGGAGCTCCATGGGCTGAAGCAGGGTCTTCCCCTTTTCGACATTTTAAAGGCTTTACAACAGAAGGGGGCATGACCTCTGCAATGATTATCTCAGGACCTAATGTGGAAAGAAAAAATGAAATCCATCATGGATTAACCACGGTAATGGATATTGCTCCTACTTTTTATGAAGCGACAAATACTGAATATCCTAAAATATTTGAAAATAATAGTTTATATCCTCTTAAAGGCAGTTCCATTATACCACTGGCTAGAGGAGAATCAGAAGAAGTGCATCCCTCAGATTATGTATTTGGCTTCGAACATAACAATAAGGCAATGATAAGAAAGGGGAAATGGAAAATAACCAATGACAAAAGACCATTTAGTATTCAAAATTTTGAACTATTTGATCTTTCAATAGACTTGGGGGAGCAAAATGATCTCAAGGAATTGGAACCCAATAAATATGAAGAATTACTCATGGAATGGTCTAAATTCTCCGAAGAAATAAAGGTCCAGGTACCAACTCCTTCAGGTGGTGATTGAATGAAATTAAAATGCTAGAATACGCAACAAAGTATAAAAAAATAGACTTGGAATAGATTTAAAAAAAAGCTTTTTTTTATGGGCTTCTCTAGGGTTTAGAAAGTGACAATAAACAATATTTAAATAATATTGAGTTTTATAATGAATTCGGAAAATCCTAAAAAATTCTCTCTGGTTAGTTTTCTTTTACTAACTTGGTTTCAACAAACGCAAACAACTATAAAGGAACAGGTTAGAAACAATATTCAATATGAAATTCCATATTAAATCAATTCTTAAATATAGTACCTATTGCGTCATTGCTTTGATTGTATTGGCTTCTTGTAGTTCAAATAATACCATTAGTCAAGAAACAGATTTTTGTCTGAGTATTCACCGGAATGATAGTATATCACTTTCCAATGAGCTTAAAGACATTACAGGACTCATGGATACACTTACAGGTGTTTATGTGCTAGAAGACGGTAGTGGCTCAATGGTGGCCAGAGCCTGGCTAAGTGAATATGCAGAAAAGACCATTGATATACAATACTTCATTTTCTCAATGGATAACATTGGTCTTATTGCCTGTGATTATTTGATTCGAGCTGCTGATCGAGGAGTTCAAATAAGAATTATTGTTGACGACATAATGGTTGATGCCGATATTGAAGACATCTTATCATTTAATGCTCATGAGAATATTAGTGTTAAAATATATAACCCAGGTGTCAATTTAGGCAAGAACATTTTTGGCAAAATCAAGAAACTCACAACAGATTTTAGATCTGCCAACCAACGAATGCATAACAAAACCTTCACCGTAGATGGCAAAATAGTTATCACTGGCGGCCGTAATATCGCTGATGAATATTTTGATTATGATCATGAATATAACTTTCGAGATAGAGATATCTTATTGCTGGGTGAGGCGACAAAAAAAGTAAATACCTCTTTTAATGAATTCTGGAATAGTGAGTTAAGCAAGAATGTATCTGATATCGTAAAAAAAGATACTGATATCGTTTATACAGCAAATAGATTCGACAAGCTTCATGAATATGCATGTAACCCAGAAAATTTTTGGCCACAGGTGAGAGAAAGAATCGTGAACTTACCAGCAACATTTAATGCGATAAAGAAATCTAATAATCTAGTTTGGGTGGATGATGTTGAGTTCATTTCAGACATACCAGGCAAAAATGAAGGCAATAGTGGTTTAGGAGGTGGCGGAGTTTCAACTAGTGCTTTAATTGAACTGATTAAAAATGCCAAGTCATCCATTGATATTCAGACGCCCTATTTAATTACAACAGAGCTAAGTCGTAATTTATTCAGAGAAGCCGTAGAACGGGGAGTGAAAATTAAAATACTCACTAATAGTCTTGCGTCAACAGACAATGTTGAGGCTTTTAGCAGCTATCAAAGTGACAGAGAAAAATTACTGGGAACCGGAGTTAGCATATATGAATTTCGCCCAGATGCTGCAGAACGAACTAGAATAATGACCGGTGAACTTCAAGAAACCTTGGAACATCAACCAATATTTGGACTTCATGCAAAATCGATGGTTATTGATGGAAACACAACGGTTATTGGAACATTTAATCTTGATCCTAGAAGTGCCAATTTGAACACGGAGTGTATCGTTATTGTTCGCTCTGATAAAGTTTCTAGAGGTGTCTTAAAAGGTATGGAAACAGAATTTAAACCTGAAAACTCCTGGGAAATAACATTAGAATACAACCCAGATTCAGAGGTGAATAACTTGAAGCGTTTAAAAACATGGACAAGAAAAATAATCCCAAAAGCAATTTTATAAGCTATATATAACTCCTGCTAACCATGTATAGGAAGCTGTTGTAACTAATTTTGGAACCGAGAGATTCCCTTTGTTGTAACATTAAAACTTTTGCGTTGTCTTCATATTAAAAAATAAAATGAATATACTTCGAAGCCTTATTTTAGTTATCCCAATATTATGTGTTATTTCATGTGATTCCAATTCAAAGAAATCCTCAATAGCGAAAGTAGCTGTTGTCTTTCAAGAAGACTCTCTCAAATTTACGAAATCGCAAAAAGTTTTCATCCGTGAAGTGATAAGCAAATCAGAAAAGGAGGTTCGCAATCTTTTACCGAATCTACCAGATAGTATAAAAGTGATTGTTGAAGCTGTGGATTGGGACCTTGATATTGTTAATGGTGTAACTGGAAGGACAGAAACTAATCATCCACCTCTAGTCCTCGTTCAAATATCACACAATTACAAGGGTGGTGTAATTGAATCGGTATATCAAGGTATTAAGGCTACTGTATTTCACGAATTCCATCACTTGTCCCGCGGCTGGGCTATACAGGACAACAAATTTAGTTATGGAATCCCTAATGCCATGGTTAATGAAGGTTTGGCAGTTGCGTTTACAGAAATATATACAGGAAATATAAATGATGTAAACTCCTATCCTAAAGAGGCTGGTCGTTGGGTAAAAGAGATATTGGCACTTCCTCTAGATGCAGATTATGCTCAGTGGGTAATGGGTGAACACCCTGATGGAAGAACATATATAGGGTATCGAACTGGTAATTTTTTAGTGAGACGAGCGATGAAAAAATCAGGAAAAAGTATTTTAGAGTTAAGCGACCTGATGCCGAATGAAATAATTAAACTAGCTGGATACTAATGCTGCAAAAAAGGCTGTGTTATTTAAATGGAGCAATGACATCTCATTGTCTAAGAGGATCGTTATATAAATAATTTTAATTTTGCCTTTTATTTTATTACCTTTTATTCTCCTTTTTTTGGGCCATTAAAATAAGATAGCTTCAGAATATTACTTGCTTTTTAACCGGAAATGATCATATCTAATTAGTTGCCCAAACAAAAAAACTATACAAACACGTTGTACCCAATTAAAAAATTCAAGTTAGGTGGCTGTATCTTTTATAGTATCAAATGATAGTATCACAAATGAACCCACTTTGTGAAATAACATCTTCGATTTTAAAAGTAATCACCTCTATTTCTGAGAAAAGAGGGGAAGTAAAGGCTAATTTACTAAACAAACCTTCACCTAAATTAAGAAAACAGAATAGCATTTAAACTATTCACTCTTCTTTAAAAATAGAAGGAAACACACTTATAGAGGAACAAATAGCAGCACTTCTTGAAAACAAGAGAGTTATTGGTCCAAGAAAAGGTGTTCTTGAAGTTTTAAATGCAATTAAAATCTATGAAAACTTAGAAGGATACAAGCCTTCTATTGAAAAGTCCTTTTTAAAAGCTCATAAAAGTTTAATGGAAAGTCTAATTGCAAATACTGGAAAATATAGAAATCAAAGTGTAAGAATTGTAAAAGGTTTAAAAGTGGAGCATATAGCGCCCTCTTTTGAAAATGTCTCATACTTAATGAAAGACCTTTTTCTATAGCTGCAGAAATCAGACGAAATGGAATTTATTTATCCATTTTCAGATGGAAATGGAAGAAAGGAACTGAATTAGGTTTATTTGAAAAACAAGTAGAAAAAATAAACGATTTATCGTCTAAAATAACTGGCACAACAAAGAAGTATATAAAAAAACTCAAATTCGTTCTATTACCAAGGCTTAGGCATTTATGGAAAATAAATAATTAGGCTTGTGTATTATCTGTAAAGTAACTGTTTATTTTCTGCGTTACTTTTCTCTAACCTTTTTATTCCTAAAAGTAGCTCTAAAAATATAATGGATTACTCTTTGTTCAAAACGGATGCACTTTAAGTAGCTAGTGCTATTGACATTAAAGATTGCAAAACGGTACAGGTTTAACAAAAATGAATTGTTACTGCGATGACTTTAAAGATTACTTTTACTGTAGGAGAATATAATGCCCCAAAGAACGGAAGTTTTTTTTTACCAATGATATAATAAAAATCGGAATGTTTTTTTTTGATTGTTAAAACATTAAAATGGAAATTAATAATTCAAAAGTCCTAATCACAGGAGGAAGTTCTGGCATAGGCAAAGAAACCGCAAAACAATTTATTGCTAAAGGTGCTAAAGTTGTAATTACAGGAAGAGATGAGAACAAACTAAAAAGAGTAGCTGACGACATAGGAGCAATTCCATTATTATTTGATATTAGTGATTTAAAATCAATAGCACAAAAGGCCAAAGAGGCCCTTTCTCTCTTAGATGGGAAAATTGACACTTTAGTGAATAACGCCGGTATTGGCGCATTTCCTGCACTTGGCGACATCACTGAAAACGACTTGCTAAGCGTTTACAACACTAATGTGTTTGGCATGGCCTTGTTAACTCAAGAGTTATTGCCACAGTTTAAGGAGCAAAGCTCAGGCAATATTATAAATATTGGAGGAACCGCTAGCCAAAAAGGTTTTGCACAAGGTTCCGTTTTCGCCGCATCAAAGTTTGCAGTTAGAGGTATGACACAATCTTGGCAGGCTGAATTACGAAAATATAATATTCGAGTAACTTTAGTAAACCCAAGTGAAGTTACAACTGCATTTACTTATCGATCGCGAGAAAATCGCGAAGAACGTAAAGAACAATCCAACAAGCTAGGATCAGAAGATATTGCACACACTATTATATCAGTTGTAGAAATGCGCAACAAAGGCTTTATTCCCGAGGTAACGGTTTGGGCAACAAACCCTTTTGAATAAGTACACCTATTTTTATATGGTGAAAAATAATTCCAACAAATCAAATAGTTTATAACTGCTGAAAATAAAATAAGTGAATATTTGATTTACATATTTGGATAAATTGTACTCGTAGTTATCGGTGTTTTTGATTGCTCTCTCATTAAATAATTAGACTACACAAAGAAAATATTCAATGTATTGCTTGGAATTCTTAAACTAAGGAGACAGAATCTTAATTCAAATATAGAAGACATGAAGGATAACATTAAATTCTATAAGATTAAACAACAATCGATAAAAGAAATTATTGCTGCTATTGACAATCCTTCTTGCAAAAATGATTCTTTAAGTTTTTACTATGCAAATTGAGGTTTTTATCCTTTTTTTATTGAAACAACTTCATCGTATGTCATAAGCTTAATGCTCTGTTTTGTTCTTTCTAGTTGATATCTAAATTTACAGAGAATCAAACTTAAGACGTGTATAATTAATGTCTTGTTTTAGCTTCACTCGTGTTAGTTCCTAGTTGGCTTGCATCTTATTTTCCTTCGGAAAATCCTTGCGCACAAACACTCAACTTTCCTTATACATATCCCTTAGGCTAAATATAAAACAAACTGCCCATGTCTTTAATATTCCTGACTTTGACTTTTAGATCTGTTCAAAAAAAATGGAAAGGTGAAGAAGGAATTAAGTATGATACTGATCATACACTAAATACTGAATTAGATGCTATTAAACCGAAGAAAAGGCACATTGCTATACCAAATCAAGCAACTGTATATAGGAGTAGGTTAAAGGCTTTAGAATTGCGTAACAAAGCAAGAAATAGCATAGGAAATAAATTGAATATGCATGATTTTCATCAAGTGGTTATTTCGCATAAAGCTATTCCTTTAAGTGTTTTAGAAGACTTTGTGGACGTTTCATTGCTGCCAAAAATTAAGATGAATGAGTCTTCTTAAAAAAGACGACACCTATAAAACGATTCCTTCAAGTAAAGAAAACCTAGAGCTTCATGTTATATAAAATACATGAATTATGTTTAAAGGGAGAACACAATAGGGTGACTTGCAAAAAACAAACGACTCCCCTTGGTACTTGTTATTTTAATAGGGTAAAATAACAAGTAGTACCTACACCTAATTTTGATTTCAGCCATATTTTACCTCCCAGAGAAGTAATGATCTTTTTAACAATGAATAATCCAAGACCTGAAGAGTCAGCACTCGTATTTAATTTTTTATACGCATCAAAAACAATGTCAACATGTTCTTTATCAATACCTAGTCCATTATCTTTTATAGAAAACAGAAACGAATCACTTTGCTCCTTGCAACCTATAGAAACATAGCTATTTTTATTCTTATCTCTATATTTGTAGCAATTTTCAAGTATGTTTTCAAATATTTGCCTGGCTTTTACTTCATTTATTTTTAAGTCGGGTAGAGTGTCTACTAAAGAAATCTTAAAATCATTTTCGCGATTTTTATTTAGATCCTTGATGATGGATTCAACCGTAGGCTGCAGATTACTCAATTTTTCTGTGTTGGTCGTTCTAATTTCAGAATAGTCTAATGTACTCGTAATTAGCTGGTCCATATTTAAGATACACTCTTCCACAGTTTCCATGTAGGTTATGGCATCTTCAGATAAATGGTCTGCAAGCTCTTCACGAAGCCAATAAATAGAAGAAGAAATATTCCTTAAAGGTGTTTTAAGATCATGGGAAACCACGTGTGCGTAATGAGATAATTCATCATTACTATCAATTAAATCGACAATTAATTTATCAGCCTTCACTTGCAATGTTCTGAATTCTGAAATATCAAAATGAATGTTTATTGACCCAATATCTTCACCGTTAATATTTTTATTATTAGCATAATATACGAGCCATTTTTTAAGATCGCCTTTTTTAGTGACAATTTCAATTTCATGAGCCTCATCAGTTTTTAATCTTTTATTTAATTTTATCTTTTTGTCTTTTAAATATAAATCTGTTTTTCGTCCTATAAGATCTTCACTAGTATATCCAGACATTTTTAGAAAAGCATCGTTAGTAGTTAAAATCTCCTCTTTATTATTGATTTCCAAAAGACCTAAGTTCATTTTTTCAATAATTCTTTTGTACTTTTTATTTTGAAACTCTAAACTTTGGTCATAGTTTATTTTTAAGGTAACATCCTTGTAAGACCAAACATGACCTACTATTTTAGAATTATTAATAATTGGAGTGTAATCTCTGGACAAATACCTCCCATCTTTTAATTCAAGAATTTCATCCAAGTGAACCTTCTTTTTTAACAGTATTTCATCAATTCTTTTCATGAAACTGTTTTCGGTAACAAAAAGGCTTTTAGAACTTTCTGCAGCTAAAATGCAGTCCATACCGATTAGTTGACCAAGAGCCTCTTGAGGAATACCAAATAATTTTAAAAAGGCATGGCTAACATGTTCTATGTGTCGATCAGCAGATTCAATTACTTTAGCGTCAGAAAAGCTCGAAAATATAATTGCTAACCTGCTCTGAATCTCTGATAATTCTTGCTGCTTTTTTGACTTTTCAAGTTCGTGAATAGTGTTTTTTAGATAAATACTAATTACACCAGCAACATGTGTTAACGCGCTTAATTGGACTTTTTTAAAAAAATTTTTCTTAGGATGTTCCGCATCAATTATTCCAATCAACTTGCCATCCAACAAAATTGGAACTGTAATTTCAGAAAGACGGACCAGATCATCAGCTATATATTTTTCATTCTTACTGGTGTTTGCTGTAATTATTCCTATTTTACTTTTTGCAACACTACCAACGATACCTTCACCGATTTTAATCTTTAATCTGTTTTTTATTTTTTTATCGTAATCTAGTTTTTGATTAATAGCGGCCATTTGAACCAGTTCATTATTGATTACCGCATAAAACACGCAGTCATTAGTACCTAAATATTCGGCAACATGTTTAACGAGCTCTCCAGAGATACTCAAAAGATCTGCATGTTTTAATAGATCTTCTACCAATAAAGTTTCAAAGGCTAAAACCTTCCGATTTTCTTTAATTACTCCTTCTCTTAGAGTCTCCTTAGTGACGTCCCTAACTATGGCTTGATATGCGTAGGGTTCATTTTTGGTATTATATAAGATTTGAGATTTAATCGTTATATATATTTTCTTTCTTTTTCTATTTATAAAGTCATATCGAATAAGTTCATTATTGCCGTTAGACACCGAACTTTCAAATAGGGCTTTAAGCTTCTTTTTAATGTTTTTTCTAAATTGATTTATACTCTCGGGGGTTTCGTTTTCGTTAACGCCAATTAATTTTTTACCCTCCTTGTTCATTTTTAGAATAGTACCATCAAAATCAACCACAAAGAAAGCATCCACTAAATTTTCAATAAGATCTTTTTGAAATTCTTCTTCATTCAGCAGGCTGCTTTTAAGAGCAATATTGTCTAGATAGAGGTCTCGAATTCTATTTTCAATGAATCCCTCAGCAATTTCTTTTGCTTTGCGTTCTCTTTGGAGAGCTCTATTTAGGACGTCTATTTGGTCAGAATTGGAAATCACAGTAGTTTATTTTTAGATATGTTTATGTATAAACAATAAAACAGGAATGTCTGTATTAGACGTCATGGCTACCTTAATAACTGAATATCAAATTTTACACCCTCCCTTTTATCAAAGGAATCATCCACCAAAACAGAACCTTTAACCTTAAAATGAACTAATGTCGCTTTTATTAATCCAATAGCAAAAAAGGTCAACCCCTTAGAAGAGTTATAGATTAGAGCAAGCCTGTTGTCAGTTCTATCGGTAACACAAAAAGTTGGCAGATCTGCATCATCATATAGTTTTTTCACTTCAATATGAATGTGATCTTGAATACCAGCGAGTAAATCTAATGGATTGGAATATGTTTCGATTATATAAGAATGTTTCCCGATAAGATATGGAAAAACAAAAGCGCCAAATTGCTCTAATAGAATATCTGGGTGAGTATCTGTTCTTTTAGACACATAGGTTAACATGGTCACTAATTCATTAAATTCATACTTGTTAAATGCACTATAAACACCTCCAGACGGTAAATTACAGCTCAAAATCATGTCATCGATGAGTTGAAGATCGTGAGTTTTTTCAATAAAGTCTAAAAAATTAGTAAACATAAAACCTTTCATTTGTTCCCTTTAAATTGATTGTTCCAATAATTTGCAATGCAAATAATATTCTCCATGAAAACTTTATAATTAACATCTTTAATGTAATAACCACATATGCCTTGGGCTTCACATTTAATATAATCATTATCGTTTGAGCTTGTCGTATGAATAACCACAGGAATCATGTGCAGTATCTTATCTTTTCTAATTATTGATAAAAGTTCTAAACCATCCATAACAGGCATGTTTAAATCAAGTAAAATAAATTTGGGTAAATCCGTGTCGTTTTTTGCACTGGATAAAATATCTAAAGCTACTTGTCCATTATTAGCAACGACAATATTTATAGGTGCTAGAAATTTTTCCAATATTTTTTTTATTCCTAAGATCGTAATCTTATCATCTTCTACTAATAACATTTTCATAATTTCCTTGATAAAGTTAGGGCCTCATCTTTTCAAGAAACAAGATTATTAAATGGATATTTAATAGTCCTTGAATCATTAAAATAAAAAAAATCCTGTTCATTTATTAATATCCTCTTTTTTATTTTCTTAAGGAATCAGAGGTGTTTACTATAGGTTCATCATCCCTAGAACAACTATACAAAATGTCGACAAGTAAATTTTCTTTTGTTAAATATAGGTTTTTTTAACGAATAAAAGGGGGACAATGTTATAAATATAGTGTAGGAAAATACTTCAGTTAAAAGCATCAACTTGAATTCTAAATCTGCTGAAACAGGATACAGCAGAAGTAAATTTGACTCATTATTAATGAATCAATGCAAAAAACCTATTAGAAAATTTGGTTACTCAATAGCATCGGATATTTATAAGAAATTTGAATTTAGAATACATAATTAATTGGAGCTTTTCAAAAACGATACCATCTTAAAAAGAAGTTTCCTACATATAATTGGAGCCTTTGGGAAATAAAAAAAATGGAATACTAATAAAAAGAAAAGAATATGGAATTAAAAAACTCTTTTATTTACTAATCGTTAAAGGAACTCATGCGTATAATCGCTCAAAATAATACGCCTTTTTTTGTTGTTCCTTTAATATTTATTATGCCCGCTTTTGCTTAAAAATAAAATACAATACATTGCAAGCCATCAGTCCTAAAACGAGAGCATTGGGCACTTTAAACACATGAAGTCCAAAAACTATTAGCGCCATAGAAATACCATAAATTAATTGCTCATTCGCTTTATGCGGAGAGGTTTTAGGCTCAACGATTATAGCTGTTCCCATGAAAACTATCGCCAGCGCAAAAGAGGTGAAATTATCAGTGTATTCAGGAAAGAAAAAGCCAAACAATAGCGAAGGAATAATAAAAGCCAATGCCAAACGGTGCTTTCTAATTCTACCCACATTAAACAATAGAGATAAGCTAATAGGAACCAATGCAATAGGAACCAATTGACCAAGAATGGTGAATCGGATATCAATACCTGAAAAATCTAGAGGAGCTATCTCAATAAACGGAATAACCATAGCGATTAACGTAGTAGTACCTATTGCAAAAGCAATTGGATTAAATATGGTTTGCTTCTTATAGGTGATAAAAAACTTAGATATGTAAAGTAAAAATATAACCAGTATTCCACGAACAGGATCAGGATCTGCATGCGATAACATAAGTAGAATCAAGAAAGTGCTTATGAGAGCATGCTGGTACTTCTTCTTTTGTTTAGTGAGGTACTTAAACCCAAAAAAAAGAATACTAGAAATAACAAAAAGCAGTGCGCCTAATATTAAAAAGTGAGTCCCTGCACCTGCTCCATCATCTAAAAATACATCTGCTATTTTTAAGACAGATAAGATGATTAAAAAGATTAGAAAATGATCGTATGCTGTTAGGCTCCTAAATATTTTAATAATCAGTTTCATCTCATTAATTCTTTTAGATTATTGAAAATAATTGCCAAATGTCTGAAACGAACGATTCAGTTTATCAATAATTACCACTGCATCTTCTGATGTAGATGATTTTTGAAGTTCACTTACAAGCTCGAGATGAGGATGCAGCCATAGGTGCAATGCATCATGTGACTCCCCTTTCATAGTGCAACTAGCAATGAGCTTGTTGTTGTTTTCTTTTAACTCGGTTGCCAAAATTTTATAGTCTCCATTAGCATCTTTCTGAAAATCTATAAGCAATTGCTCAGATGTTATAATAAAAGGCCTCATTTGTTCATTGACCTTCCACTTTTGACCAGCATTAAGTTCAATGCCTAAGTTGAGAGAATCTGTCACAGATACGTTTTGCGTACTAGTCGCTTTTTTTGTTTCAGCGTTGTTACAAGCAAGTATGGAAAGCAATAAGCCAGTAACTAGAAAAGTTTTATAAGTAGTCATGTTATTTAATTTTAATTAAAGTAATAATATTTTTTAGCCTTTGAATACCTGCATCAACAATATCAAATTCAAAATTTGCCACACGCCATTTGAACATTTGAAGTCTCATTGCCCCCATTATTAAATGAATCAGCTCGTCTTCAGATAATATCGCCGTGAAATTTTTTGAGGTTTGGTTTTCCTTTATAATTGCCTTGATATGCTTATGTTTTGTTCTCATTAATTTATGAATGGCCATATTAATTTCTTGACTGCTTTCAAACAATCCATCAGAGAAAGTCACAACAGCAAAATGAGGGTTTTCTTTAAAGAACTTTAATGTGTCTTCAAATAAATGTAATAGCTTATTTTCAGGACTAGCATGTTCGGAATAAGATGCTGTATATATTTCGTCTAGTGTTTCGGTTAAGTACTGAAGCATTACCAATACAATTTTTTCTTTGCTTTTAAAGTGCCTGTAAATGGCAGCTTCAGAAAACTTCATTTCTTTAGCAAGATTCTTAATTGTCAAACCGCGAACTCCTGAAACACTTAAAATTTTTCCAGTTGCATTAATTATCTCTTGCTGCTTATTACTGATTTTTGTTTTCATCTTATATTTGTAAGTGAATATTCACTTACAAATATAAAGCATCCTTTTAATATGACATCTCGTTTATAAACAAATAATTTTTATTAGTAAAAAAAGCCTCTTAGAATATTGATCTTTTTTTTTAAAATAAGAAAACGCCGTGCAATAGTGTTCTTGACTAATAACTTATAAAGTGGTGTAAAGACTTCACCAAGTTGTCATAAAGTAAACGCCGTGCCTATTTGAAAAATCCGTTTCCCACATATATAATTTATTTTCAATGATGCTACTTTGAAAGTATAAAAGTTGAAACTAACTTATGAGATAACGTCATCTATTTTAAAATGAACCGCCTCTATTATAAAAAAGCAGGAGAAGCAAACGCTAATCTATTAAATAGACCTTCACATCAACTAAAAAGCGATTTAGAATAAAAAACATTTATTCCTCATTTAAAAATTAAAGGTAACACGCTTATCAAAGAACAAATAACAGCACTTATAGAAAACAAAAGAGTTATTGGTCCAAAAAAAGATATTGTTGAAGTTTTAAATTCAATGAAAATTTAGATAATTACAATTCATTTAATGAAAATATTTCTTCAGCGACTGCGAGTAGAGATTAAAAAAAGTAGTGGAATTAAATTTATTTGAAAAAACAAGAAAAAAATTAAAACAATTTACCTATTAAAAGTTCGAAGCACTAACGTGAATGATTTATTGCTACCACTCAACTACGTACGGAAATCCTCGCACATTTTCTATTCAGTTTGTATTTGCTAAATTCGATGCATAAAATACGCAACAAAACATATACAAATACTTTGGTGCCAATTAAAAAACTAGACCCCTATGAAAATATATTTTCTTTTATTTCTCCTCTGTACTTATTCTCCTCTTTCATTTGGACAGCTCAAAGAAAGTCAAGAAATTGATAATATTTTTAAAGAATGGAGTAAACGGAATGTCCCGGGAGGCGCCATAGGCATTATTAAAGACGAGGAGTTAAAGTACTCAAAAGGTTATGGCATTGCTGACCTGGAACACGATATAAAAATAAGTCCCTCCTCTGTTTTTAATATTTGTTCAATATCAAAAGAATTTGTTTCTTTTAGTCTGTTACTTTTAGAGGAACAAGGAAAGATAAACCTTGATGATACCGTTCAAACATACCTCCCAGATTTTCCAGAATACGATGCGCCACTGACTATTCGGCATTTAATAAACCATACAAGTGGTATTAGAGACGTTAAAAAATTAATACAGTTAAAAGGGAAAAATATTTTAGATAATTTAGAACCAGAAGAGGTTTATGCACTGATTAAGCATCAGAAAGCGTTGGAATTTTCGCCAGGTGACAAATTTGCATGGAGCAATTCCGACTACTTCATACTGTCAATGATTATTGAAAAAGTATCTGGTCAATCTTTAAAAACGTTTACTCAGGAGCATATTTTTGGTCCATTAGGAATGAAGAGCAGCCTTTTTTACGATGACAATACAGATCTTATTAAAAACAGGGTTTTTAGTTATAACAAGAAAAACGCAGAAGATGGTTTCGATAATGTGATCATGAGATTCCACCTTGTGGGTTCTTTTGGTGCATATTCAACCATAGAAGACTTGTTTTTATGGGATCAAAATTTCTATAACAATAAGCTTGGTAAAGGTGGCCAAAAAATCATCAAAAATATGCATGAAGAAGGACTGCTCAATAATGGCGAAAGCAGTGGTTATGCCCATAGTGTGAAGATTAACAACTATAAAGGATTAAAAACTGTTAGACATGGTGGTTCATTTGCAGGTTACCGATCAGTAATATTGCGATTTCCTGACGAGAAGGTTTCTGTCATTATCTTGGCCAACAGAGGGGACGCAAACCCATGGAAGATGTCCTATCAGATTGCAGACGTGCTTCTCAAAGAAAAATTTATTGCCGTTTCTAAAAAGACAGAAAATAGCACAGATAATAAAACAGACAATCATGACAGTAGCCATATAAAAGAAAAGTTCTCCCTTAACCAAATAACCGGAGATTACGAAATAGAACCTGGACGTCTTTTGAAATTCAATACCAAAAATGGTTCTCTACAATGCCTAGAAGGTTGTAGAGAACCTTCTTTGATGCTAATACACACGCAGGGTGCCACATATAAAGAAGCGAATAATTCTGATACGCAATTTGTTTTCTCAGGCTTAAACAATGGCCTCACTCAAAATATTACTGTTTCAGGCACTGGGTTTGAAATAACACTGAAAAGAAAAGAAAAGTTTGATTTTTCCAATCTAAACTTAGCAGACTATATAGGTGATTTTTATAGTGAAGAAATCGATGCTACACACCAATTCTTTCTAGAAGATGGTCAATTAAAAGTGAAAATTGCAAATAATGAGATACTAGTATTGGCGCCAAAGAACATAGATACCTTTTATTCTGATGGTTACTTCGTTCATTTTATGAAGACAAATGGAAAAGTAAGCGGTTTTAATCTTAAGGCAGGTTGGGTAACTAATTTGAAATTTAAAAAAAAATAACAGTTGCTAACAATATATATGGCGCATTAAAATGAGCCATATAAATAACCATTAACAACAACTTAAAAACCAATCTTACAATGACAAAAACAATTTTAATACTATTAACTGGTTTATTACTTTTATCCTGTAAAGATGAAAAGAACAAGAATGTTTCATTAGACGAAAATATAAAATCTGAACTTTGGGAAGATAAAACTCAAATCTATCTGCCTAATACTAGTCAATGGACAAATAGAGTTGAAATAGCCGATATAAATGGCGATAATATGATTGACCTACTCTTTGCTAATGGTGGAAATTATGCTGCACCAGGAGAACCAGAATTTAGTCGCGTTTTTATCAACCAAGGAGCAGATAAAAAGTTCAAGGAAATTACGAATCAAGTTTTTGAAGATTCCAAATTTCTGTCACGCGTCATAAAAGTTCGAGACATTAATAATGATTCAATACCAGACATTATTGTTGGAACCACCTACCAGACACAGACCCAATTATACTTAGGTCTTGGAAACGGAGAATTTAAAAACGTTACTTCTACACATTTACCACAAATAAATGCAAGTGTTGGTGATTTAGAATTAGGCGATGTAGATGATGATGGTGATTTAGATATTGTTTTATCAGATTGGGGAGCAGGCTCGAATATGGATAACCAAGGAGGTAGAACAATGCTTTGGATAAATGACGGTAATGGATACTTTACTGACGTAACTCAGACTCAAATGCCTGATATATTGATTCAATTTTCATGGGATTTAGAGTTCTTTGATTTTGACAATGATTTTGATTTAGACATCGCTATCTCTTGCAAGAGGTGCGCAACAAGCAGAATTTATGTAAATGACGGAAAAGGTTATTTTAAAGATAAACTACTTTTACCTTCATATACTAATAACTACGACTTCGAAATAATGGATATTAATAATGATGGTTTTCTAGATTTAGTTACGGTTAATGATGGACAAATAGTAATGGCTGACTTTGGTTCGAGAAGAGAGCATATATTTCTAAATAATAAAGGTGAAAAATTTATTGACGCCACAGATGAACTTTGGCAGGATTCAGAGAATATAGGAATGGACGATAATAATATTGTTTTTCTAGACTATGATTCGGATGGGGATCCGGATTTTCTAATAAGTTCCTTAACAGGTGAGGACAGATTGTTAGAGAATGATGGAACTGGTAAGTTCAAACTTATACAGCCGGTCCTTAAGGGAAGTCCTACACCGCTCACTCTTTCTATTGCATTGGGAGACATAAACAACGACAAGAAAATGGACATAATTATGGGACAAGGAGAAGGTGAAGAAGGAATCGAAGAGCGTATTTTTATTGGTAAAAACATAAATATGGATACAGCAAAACCTATTATTTCACATTTTAAAACTTATGAAAATATAGAAAGCGGAACTATAATTGCAAAAGCAAGAGTTCATGATAACAAAAGCCCCAATAAGCCACAAGATTGGAATTCCGTAGCATTAATACTGAATAAAAAGTCCAAACCAATTTCAATGACCTGGTATGGAGAAAACTTGTGGGTTGCTAGTTTTTCAAATACTCTAGAAGTGAATGAAATGAGAATATGTGCTACAGATTATAGCGGAAATAAAACATGCTTGCCAATAAAATAACAAAAAGGCAGCTGTCAACACCATTTATAATTTATTGCTAGTTCTCTCCTCCTTCTAAAAATCCTTGAAACTATTCATAGCAGAGATCTTAACGGTAATTCAACGCACATTAGGCGAGTTTAAGAATTAAAAATAATTATTTATACAAACAATCTTAAAACAAAACTCAAGTAAATGAACAAAGTAATCTTAATTCTTCTCTCATTTATTTATTTTAACAATACAAATGCACAACAAAGTACTGTTAATAAAGCACATCAAGTGACTTTTAAACTAAAAACAACAAGTCTGCCAATTAAATACTCCGTGGGTATAGGATGGTTTATTGGTCCTTATGCAGGTGATCAAAAAATTGAACGGTCTCTATTTCCCAAAGCCCCAAACACAGATGGGCTTTATCAACAAACCATCTCTTTCCCAGACTCTTTGATGGGTAAAACTATTACATATTGGTATGAAGCAGCCCATTACGAAGAGGAGACTTTTAACCGGCACTTTGTTCTTGATAAAAACAAAACACAGCAAAGGGCTGATAGTTGGGGATCTATTGACGGTTTGCAAGGCAAGGTGAAACCCACAACAATGCTCTTTGTAAAGCCTAATTCAGCTGAAGAGGACACTATGTTTACTGAGTCCTATATAGGTATTACTACAGATGGAAAGCCTATAGAAGACCTATACCCGATTAAAAAAACAGGCTCCTCCACAACTCCTATTAAAAATGCGGTCATCGCCTTTGTTGCATCGCTTACTAAAGAACAAAAATTAGTGAGCAATTTCCCGATAGCATCGGATGAATGGAGAAGATGGCACAATGTAGAGGGCTGGCCAAGAGCAGGTGTTTGTTATAAAGACTTAAATGCACTACAACAAAAACTAGCTCTTGCCTTTTTAAAAGAGAGTTTAAGTACCCAAGGACTACAAAAAGCAACAGATATTATGACAATGGAAGTCTATTTAGCAAGCTTGGTAACAGAAAACAAAGACTTAGGAGGCGAAAAATATTGGTTTACTTTCTTGGGAACACCTTCTGAAACAGAGCCTTGGGGTTGGCAAATGGAAGGACATCATATGATTATTAACTACTTTGTGCTAGGTGACCAAGTTGTAATGACACCCACATTTATGGGTTCTGAGCCAAATTTAGTCGAAACAGGCGACAACAAAGGGCTGCGCACTTTCGAAAAAGAAGAAAAAAAAGGTTTGGATTTCTATATATTGCTCAATAGAAACCAAAAAGAAAAAGCCAAAATTTTTAACAAGAAAGTGTTTGACCTTAACCAAACGGAAGCTTTTAAAGACAATGAAATTGTTCCTAAAAACGGAAAAAGGACAAATTGCAATGCTGATGAATGATCTATCTGCATATTTATTGCCCGATGTCAAAGAACCTATAGATCTGCAAACGGAGGCGATTATTCTAAATACACTAGCATCGCTTCATGCAAGTTTTTGGGAATCAACAGAAATAAAAAAAATAGATTGGCTAAGAACCCCTGAGCAGTATTTTGATGCTTTGGGTCCTGGGGAACATCTTACGGATTCATTTGCACCGCCACCTCAAAACATATTGGATAGCATGAATCAGGGTTGGGAATTAGCTTTTGATTTACTACCCGAAGAAATTAAATCAATGTTTTTGCAACCTAGTGAAAAAATAATAAAAAGGTGGAAAGACCTTCCCACTACTTTTTTGCATGGAGACACCAAGCTTTCCAACATGGCGCTAATGCCCAATAGCAGAATAGCGGCTTTCGACTGGGCATTTGCAGGTCAAGGTCCCTGTAGTATTGATCTGGGATGGTATATTGCTATAAACTCAACAAGGTTAGCCCGAACTAAAGAAGATGTAATTTTATTATACCGTACATTTCTGGAATCTCATTTAAATCAACCCATTGAAGAAGAAACTTGGCTAAGAATGGTTGACCTTGCAGTTTTTACCGGAGCAAAAATGTTGTTGTGGAATAAAGCTCTTGGTTACCGATCAGGAACAGAAAGAGGAAAAAGCGAATGGAATTGGTGGATACAAAAATTACAGATTGTAGTTGCGCATTCGAACTAACTGATCCAATAAATAAGATGGATGTAAAAAATAGCAGAGCACATGCTAAATTAAAAAGATTTATCCTAGAATTAAAAAATACTTATGCAAGTCCCTTTTGCAGGTAATTATATGGTTCTCGCCAAATAGAAAGTCCATTAAGATTTTCTATTCGGTTTATGTTTTCCAAATTAAAAGCTAGAATAAGCAACGAAATCAAAGACAAACACCTCGGTAGTTGTCTTAAAAAATAAACTTCCTTTAGTCTTATATCTGTTGTTTTAAAGAAACGCCCCCATATTATTTACTAAAATTGATCACTCGTTGCAGAAAAATAATTGTAAAACAATACAAATAACACCATAACCTATTTTATCTGATTTTGGAATGTTTCGTTTTTTAAATTAAGATATCTTATAGTTTAAAAAGTAAACTACCAATTAATTCTAGTATCCTATCAACCCAAGTGCTTTAGAGAAAATGGGTAAAAGTAAAAGTGAAATACTATTACATCGTAATAAGTAACTATATTCGCCCGGAATTTAGATTTTATCTCACCTTAAAAAAGAGCGGATGACTCCTAACAATTACGAACTTAAACAAAGCTAAAATGCCAATTAAAACTAACCGAATAGAATCTATTGACATTTTAAGAGGGGTTGTCATGGTACTTATGGCATTAGACCATGCTCGAGGTTATTTTTATTACAACGCATTTCTTAGTGATCCAACCAATTTGGAAGACACAACACCTTTTCTGTTTTTTACACGATTTATCACTCATTATTGTGCGCCAGTATTTGTGTTCTTAGCAGGAACTTCAGCCTTTTTATATGGTAGTAAAAAATCAAAACCTGAATTATTTAAATTCCTTTTCACGCGAGGAATATGGTTGGTTTTTCTAGAACTCGTAGTCAATAATTTTATATGGTTTTTCGATTTTAATTATACCCTTATAAACCTTCAAGTTATTTGGGCTATTGGTTGTAGTATGATATGCTTGTCTTTTTTAATCTTTTTGCAAAAAAAGATTCTTTTAGCCGTTGGAATATTATTAATTGTTGGGCATAATTTGTTAGATAATATTCAAATGAAAGGTGAAAGTTTTCAGAGTATTCTCTGGTACATTCTCAAGCAAAAAGAGTCTATAAGGATTCCAGATCATTTAATTTTATTCAACTATCCAATAATTCCTTGGATTGGTTTGATGGCTTTGGGTTATTTATTTGGCACCTTCTATCAAAAAGGATATGAGGTAAGTCTGAGAAGAAAATGGCTTTTGAGTTTAGGTATTGGTTTAGTAGCCCTCTTTTTTATTTTAAGGTACATAAATTTTTATGGTGATTTACATCCGTGGAGCACTCAAAATACGACAACAAAAACAATTTTATCCTTTTTTAAGGTCACCAAGTATCCACCATCATTGTTATATGTCTGCATCACCATGGGACCTGCAATGTTATTTTTATATCTTTTTGAAAACACTAAGAACAAAGTGACTAATTTCTTTTTGGTCTTTGGTCGCGTGCCATTGTTTTATTATTTTCTGCATATTTTGATACTACACCTATTGGCAATTCTAATTCTATTAATTATTGGCGGCGATTGGCACCATATGATTTTAACGGGTAACGATGAAGGCTTAAGTGATTATGGTTACTCTCTTCCTATGGTTTATCTAGTTTGGGTAGGAGTTGTGCTACTACTCTATCCATTAAGTAAAAAATATATGATTTATAAAGCCAATAATAAAGACAAGTGGTGGCTGAGCTATTTGTAAGACACAATGAATACATAATTTATAAAAGTGGGGTAGAAAACATCAAGGCTTAAAGTTTAACTAAAATTCGATAATTATTTGCTAATTGGGTACTTAAACGCGGCACTAATCATATACAAACACGATGGATGTGCGCAAAAATGGCATTAACAACATTAGAAAAAAACACACCATAGTTGAAACTAACCAAAAATATACGATTAAAGTATCATGTAATGCGTTTGAGTAAGGCGCTAAAAGAAGGCTTGCAATAACAAGATGCTATAAAGGCCTTGGAACGAAATTTAGAATTTTTTCCAGAAGATAAAACCACAAAAACAATATCGCTAAATTTATAAAATATGAAAAATATATTATTTGTTTTTACTTTATTTATCAGTTCTATTGGGTTTGCCCAAAACAGTTACTGGTATGATGTGTTTAATAAAGTTAAATCTGAAAACACAGTGAAATTCACTTCTTTACTAAATGATTACTACTCAAATATAAAAATTCCTAAGGACATAGATACTGAGTTTTCTCCTTTGATATATAAAGGCTCTAATGAAAAGGCAACTCACTTAATAAGCTTCTCGTCTTAATCGTCAACATCATTAGCTGAATTTAAAGAATCTTTGTCGGGTCCTGATTTGGATTTATATTCTGCCGAATTGTTTAAAAATGTTGAGAGCGAACACGCTATTGCTGGTATCAATACATTCTATAGAAATATAAAAGACGGTTTGCCAGAGCCCACCATATTTCAGTCATGGACTTATACAGTTAAAGAAGCAACTAATTTTACAAATGCTTTTAAAAAACTGCTGAAAACAATTTCACTAGATGGTTATATGGGCATGGGCGATATTGTTCACGGTTCAGACGGTGACAATGTCTGGTTTTTTAAAACCTATGCTGATTTATCACAAGCTTATGAATTTGACACAAAAAACGACATTGAAAAAACTGCTTACTCTTTATTTTATAAGGAAATATCAGAAGAAACCCTTCATAGGAGTTTTACGAGAAAACTAATTACAAGATTCAAATAAACAAAATAAAGGCGATTTTAAAACAATAGCCTTTCTGGTCAAACAGGGAGGCTTTTAGCATTATAGCTTTTAATGAAATAAGGCTACAGGAAACTTAAATCGTAGGCACATCTTCCTCTCTTAATACAGTTGTTTATATGGATATTAAAGATACGCTACAGGCTTCTTTTATATGGATACTAAACCCAAAAGCAATTTGGGTGTAAACTCAAATCGTTCTGTGTTCAATTAAGTATCTTGCTATCTTAAATGAGAGTGCATTTGAATCAGCTACTGTATTTATGCCAAGCGTTAACAGTCGTTGCAAAATAAACTAAACAGAAAATATGAGAGTACTATTCCTTTTTGCGTTTGTATTGATTTCGAGTTGTGTAAAATCCCAAAATTTATCATGTGTTGATTTTAAAATAGGCACATTTATAGGAGAGTCTACCAACTATAAAATGCCCACCACAATTGTAAACCGATCTGAAAAGAGTCAAAAAGAAACAGCTGATGGTTATGAAACTTTGGAAGCTACAATTGAGTGGAAGTCAGAATGCCATTTTGAATTGAATTATTTAAATGGCACTCCAGATGTGAAAGGAAAAAAAGTCAACGTTGAAATACTAAAAATAGAAGGGCAAAAAGCCATCTGTACTGCCACTGTTGAAGGAATGCCAGGAGTTATTTTGAACTTTGAATTGGAAAAACAAAAATAGCAACATTTACCAACACCCTTTATAATTAACTGCTTGTTTATTATTTATTTACTTAAATAATTAAAGGTTTTCTATTCGGTTTGCATTTGCTAAAAGGCGTGATTATACCACGCGCCCAACCTTATAAAAACAGTTAGCGCCAAATTTGACTTGTCCTTGAAAATGTTTACACAATACCAGTGACATTTATATAAGCGATGGAAATAGTGGACCGTAAAAAGAATCATTTCTATTATAAATTTTATCCGAAATTAGACAATGATAAAACTTTAAAAAAACCGATCCGGGCCGAACACAATTATCAACATATTAATAACAATAGCAATAAATGATAGTGCCTTTTTCTCTTTTTTATACAGAGACACCAAAGCGAAAGAAAACCCAAGAATAACACCAATTAAAAGGGATATAGGCCCCGTAAAATAATTATCCGCAACACCTATATAGATGAGCATTATTCCTATAAATGGAGATAACATACTTAGTATGGAGTACCTATTTTTTATTATCATAATTCTATTTTTAGAATACATTAGGTCCATAAGATACACAACAAACCATATACAATAAGGGTTTACTCAATTAGACCAAAGCAACATAACCAGAACTTTTGTTCAACAAAGCATAAATATATTTAAAAAGTTTTTTTTATTTCTAAACGATTGGTTAGATTTGTTTGATTGTTACAAATAATGGCTAGAACAAAACAATATTCAGAAGAGGAAGTTATAAACAAGGCAATGCATTTGTTTTGGCGTAATGGCTACAAAAATACATCCATGCAAATGCTTGAAAAAGAAATGGGCATTAATAAGTTTTCCATATACTCCAGTTTTGGAAACAAACATGGTCTATTTCTAGAATGTTTAAAAAGCTACAAAAGAAAAGTAAATTCAATTTTCGAAGAATTTAAAAATTCGAATAATGGCCTTCAAGATATTAAAGACTTTTTCTATAATTCAGTTACTATTTGTAGTGAAAACGGAAATGAAAAAGGCTGTCTGCTTACAAATACTTATAATGAGTTTTCAGAAAGAAATGATGAAATGATTAATGATCAAATGAATTTGTTCATGACAGGTCTAAAGGAATTGATCATTGATAAACTAAAAATGGATACCAATAAGGATGAAGAAACTGTTTTAAAGCAAGCTAATTACTTACTATTAGCAAAGCACGGTTTGGCTGCCGCATCAAAAGTCAATAGCACAAAAGAAATAGAAGACTATATTGAAATAACATTTGAAAATCTGTAAAACTTTTTTTTACAACATAACTAAACGATTGTTTAGTTAATTATTACTAATAGATAAAACAATAAAATTATGACAAAGTTAAAAGTTCACACCATTGAATCAGCACCAGAAGATAGCAAAGCACAACTCGATCAATCTGTAAAAGCATTTGGAATGCTACCAGGTTTGCATGCTGTTTTAGCGACCTCGCCTGGAGCATTAGAGGCTTACAAAACATTACATGGCCTATTTGAAAATTCGTCCTTTGATCCCGAAGAGCTTACAGTAGTATGGCAAACCATTAATGTAGAGCACGAATGTCATTACTGTGTACCCGCCCATACAGGGATAGCTCATATGATGAAGGTGGATCCTGAATTAACGGAAGCTTTAAGAAATAGCACCCCTATGCCAACTGAAAAACTACAAATATTACACGATTTTACTCTAAAGGTGACACGTAATCGCGGGCATGTAACACAAGAAGATTTAACCGCATTCTATGAAAAAGGTTATGGAGAAAGACAAGTCTTGGACATCATTTTAGGTCTATCTCAAAAAGTGATCAGTAACTATACCAATCATATAGCTAATACGCCTGTGGACGAAGCATTTCAAAAATTTGCATGGAAGCCACAAAACGCCTAAAACGATGAAGAGCCCTAATCAAAAACACGGAAAAATGAATCTTTCTGACTAATCATCAGTAAGAGTAAATAACAGTGCTAATTTTATTCCTGCAGATAAACGTGTAATAATGCAGGAAAGCACTTCAAATCTACAATCACAACTTAAATTTATAAAATGAATTTAAAACCATTTACCATACTATTCAGCTTTTTGTTCCTCATAGTAAGTTGCAAAAACAGTTCAAATAAGGAAGTCAAAAAGGTAACTGTTCATAAAAAAAATACCATCAATTTTCAAAATGAAGGACATGAATTAGTTTATAATATGGTAGAAAAGGTAGGTGATTATCAAAAACTAAGGTCTAAAAAAGATGTGGTATACACCTATACTTACACCACCCCAAATGGTCAGGCTGATATCTCAATAGAAAAATACATTTTTGATGGAGAATTATCTTATGGAGAATACAAACAACATCAGCGTACTTTACCTCAATTACAAGGAACTATAGAACAAGGATATGATGGCGAGTCTTATTGGTTAAAATTAAATGGAGCTATAGTTAATGACACTACAGCCTTAAAAAGAGTCATGTTTAACAGACCTACCAACTTTTATTGGTTTACTATGTTTCAAAAATTATTAGATCCAGGTTTGAAGTATGAATATTTGGGAAAAAAAGAAATGGGTAACAAAAACTTTGATGTGGTAAAAGTTTCTTTCGAATCTAAAAATGATAAACCTACTGACATTTATCAACTATACATCAATAAAGAAACAGGAATAGTAGATCAATTTTTATTTACTGTAGCAGATTTTGGCGTTATTGAAGAACCGCTGCTCATGCAAATGGATTATGAAGAAGTAGATGGTTTTTTAATACCTAGTAAACGCAAGTACAAAAAATCCACTTGGGAAGCTGAAGTCACTGATGCATCTTGGGTAATAGTTGAGTGGTCTGCTATCAGATTTGATACTGATTTAAAAAAAGAAGAATTTGTAAAATAACGGAGTACCACAAAGAACTAAGATTGAAACACCACTCTTTTATTCATTAATTGAAGACCATATTATTCTAGGCGCATAGATTCACTTGTTGGTTTCCAGTGAGTTTTTTGGTATCGCTTTCGCGAAAGCGAGAAAACCAGAACTAACAGTCTCACAGAATTGAACCTGTTTGAGATCATAAAAGAGAGGTGGCTATCAATGTTTTTATAGTCCAGGCCTCACCGTTTATATTAAGCTTAATCTCTCTTTTGTTCTGTCTGATTTATTGTCTTAAATTAATCTTTTTATTAAAATGCAAACTTTAAGAAGTTTATAAGTAATAGCGGTTGGAGTGGTAACTCTTATCGCTATTCTGTTTACCAGTAGGTGCGCGCTCGATGCTTTTAATCCCGAAAAAACACTCTGGTAACCGATTTTATCTATTCTTATGCATCTCAAATCATCCTGAACTTCATTGGGTAAAGAGAAGGATAATAAATAAATAACTAATACCAACAACGGCTATCATTCAATCGCAGTTTTCCTATCTTTCAGCTTCAGCGCAAAGAATTCTGTGAATGATTCCACAACGAAATCAGAACTGATACCTGCCTTAGATCATTTAATAAAACCTTATGAAAACAATCAAAAACTTTCTGTTTTTGTTCCTAGTGTTGACTTGCATTTTAACACAAGCGCAAACAATATCGAACCAACAATCACCAAGCCTTCTTGAAGGAAAAGCTTCAGACGTAGGCCTTTCGAGCGAAAGGTTAGCTAGAATTGATTCCATGTGTTTAGAAGCTATTCAGGAAGGACATCTTCCCGGAGTAGTTGCTCTAGTTTCTAGAAATGGTAAAATAGTCTATCACAAAGCCTTTGGAACATCAAACGCTACTACTAAAAAGAAGCTTCATAAAGATGACATCTTTCGTGTGGCTTCACAATCAAAAGCCATTACTGCAACGGCCGTTATGATGCTATGGGAAGAAGGTAAATTTAGACTTGATGACCCCATTTCTAAATACATCCCAGAATTCAAAAAGCCTAGAATACTTGATTCCCTATTGTCTAATGGTACGTATTTAACAACTCCAGCAAAAAACGAAATCACCATTCGACATTTATTAACTCACACATCTGGTATAGGTTATGGGATGATTGATGCTGACGAACGAATTAAAAAAATTTATAACGAAGCGGGAATCGTAGATTTATTTACAACAGAGAAAATCACCATTGGCGATAACATAAAAGAACTGGCAAAGCTACCGCTACATCACAATCCTGGCGATGCCTTTACATACTCAGAAAGTTATGATGTACTTGGGTATTTTATCGAAATTGTCTCTGGGGTGCCTTTAGATATTTTCCTGCGCAAACACATTTTTGACCCATTAGAAATGAATGATACGTGGTTTTATTTACCTCAATCCAAAGCCGATAGATTAGTGTCTATTCAAACAAAAAAAGAGGATCAATGGATCAACTACCCTATTACTTTTTACGACCCTCAATATCCGATTAAGGGAGAAAAGCAATTTTTTTCTGGAGGTGCTGGTCTGAGCAGTACAGCTCTTGATTACGCCAAGTTTTTACAAATGTATCTTAATAAAGGGGAATTAAATGGTGTGCGATTATTAAGCCGAACTACCGTTGATATTATCATGGCCAATCATATAAGTGATCTATGGGGTGAAGATGCTGGAGCCCACTATGGATTGGCTTTTATGATTCAAAATCAAAAGGGAGAAGATTCTGGTGGTAGCGGTAGTGTTGGTTCTTTTAGTTGGGGTGGCTATTTTAATACACAGTATTTTGTAGATCCAAAAGAACAGATTATAGGTGTCATTTTAAAGCAAACACAAAATATCAATTCAGATCAAACGGGTTGGAAATTTCCAATATTGGTAGGACAATCTATAGATGATTAATTGAGGAACGATCTACAACAAAATGTATAAGCCATTAAAACAACTCCTATAGAAAACACCTTGCCAGTAATTGATTAAACCTTTCATGAAGAATAAGGTCCAACAAAATATAAATTACGAAATAATGAGAATAAGCTTAACGGTTTTAGGATTTGTGTTTTTACTTACAGCTTGTGACAAAAATGACGAATCAATAACTCCTCCAACTAATCATGAAGAAAAAGTCATTGTAAAAGTTGATTCAACTTATAATATTAATTTAGTCGAAAACATTACATATGCCGAAGCACTAAAACACGATGATTGGAATAGCTCTACTACTACTGTAATTCCTTTAAAACTGGATGCTTATATCCCAGAAAACTCGTTATTAAAGAGACCTGCTTTCGTTTTAATTCACGGAGGAGGTTTGGACTTTGGCTCGCGTACAGATCCTAATATGGTTGCTATGGCAAATTACTTTGCCTCAAGAGGATGGGTAGTGTTTTCTTTAGATTATCGCCTTAAAAACGATAAGGGAACAGTTCCAGCATCTTGGAAACTAAGTACCTCAAATGATGATGTTTTGAAAGTCTATCCTGCCAACAGAGATGTAAAAGCAGCTATTCGTTGGTTGTATGCTCACTCAGAAAATTACAATATAGATACCGATTTTATCACAGTAGGTGGCGGTTCTGCTGGTGCGTTTTTAAGTGTTTCATTAGGTGTATCAGATGCTGCCGATTATACAAGTGAGATATCCATAACTGATGACCCTACCTTATCAACAACTAATATAATTCAACCTGTAAAAGTTCAAACTATAATTGATTTTTGGGGTGGGGATGCACATATTCAGTATTTAGAGCTTATATCTGGAATACAAAGATTTGACTCCAATGATGCACCAATCCTTATTGCGCACGGCACAAATGATAATGTGGTCGATTTTAGTGCTGCAGAAACACTTGAAAGTAAGTATCAAGCAACTGGAGTGAATTATGAATTTTACCCGCTACAGGGCTTTGGACATAGCGCTTGGGGAGCAACTGTAAATGGAAAAAGTTTATCTGATTTAGCTTTTGAGTTTATTACATTGGAACAAGAAATAACTGTTGAATAAACAACCCCTACTGGCCACAAAGAATTAAGGTTGAAATATCCCTCTTTTATTCATCATTTAAAGACCTTATTATTCTAGGCGCATAGATTCACTTGTTGGTTTCCAGAGATTTTTTTTGGTATCGCTTTCGCGAAAGCGAGAAAAGCAGAACTATCAGTCTTACAGAATTGAACCTGTTTCGGAGCGTAAGAGAGAGGTGGAATTAGTCCAGGCTTTACCCGTATACTCAGCTTAATCTCTCTTTTGTTCTTTCTAGTTGATATCCTAATTAAATGAAAATCAAACTTAAGACATGTACAACTAATTACTAGTTCCCTCCTACTTCTAAAAATCCAGGCGGATATTCGATTAAGTTTGTATTCGCTAAATTAGGTGCTTAAACACGCAACAAAATCATATACCAACAGGTTAGTTGTCATTGCTTATAAATGGAACCTATGAATGCTGTTTTGAAATTTAAAAAAGAAAAGTGCTCATGCCCAACTTAGAAATAATAAATGAAAACAACGATTATATAGTCGTCAACAAAATGGCTGGGCTGATAAGTGAAAAAAGTCCTTTCGAAGATTGCACTGTAGAAACTCAAGTGCTCGAACACCTATTAAAAAGGAAACCAAAGCCTTATGTTGGGGTTATACATAGATTAGATCGTGTGACCAGTGGCGTATTGATTTTTGCCAAGAAAAAAAGCATTCTTGTAGAGTTTAATGATCTATTTAGCAGCCGTAAAGTTCAAAAAACTTATTTGGCAATCGTTAAAAACAAGCCACTCAAAAACAAAGAAACTCTTATTAATTTTCTTGTAAAAAACAACCTAGAAAAAAGAGCCGAAATCGTCCAGTCCAAATCAAAAGAGGCTATGGAATGTAATCTTTCCTATCAAGTTATAGGTAAAAATGATGTTGGTTATCTTTTAGAAATACAACCCAAAACGGGTCGATTCCATCAAATAAGAGCCCAATTAGCACATATAGGGCTCCCTATTATTGGAGATGAAAAATATGGCTCAGATCAAGAATACTTCCCGCTATCTATTTGCCTACACGCATGGAAATTAACGGTTCAAGTTTCTGATTCTAAAGAATTCAAAACCTTCGAAGCAGCTTTGCCTAAAAACGCTTTTTGGAAGAATCAGCTCATTGATTTATCCAATCACTGAGAAGCTTCTAATAATCAGAAAAAAGGACTGCTCTTGACAAGCTATGCTATGAAAACCCCTTTTTCAATTCTTTAATAGCCTGTTTTATTTCTAAGGAATTCCTGATGATGATCCTTAGTTATGTCTTCCTCTCGCTGCGCTCATAAGAGACAGGGCTATAGCAGGTGAGTCTAACTTTAACGATGTTCAGCTAGGTTGTTTTGATATACCCCCTTTTAATTGGTCTTGGTGAGCTTTGTTATTTTTTTTTGTGACTCGCTTTCGCGAAAACGAGTAAACAAGGTGTCTGGTTTTTGTACTGATGATAAGCTGTGCAACTATCCTTCACATCAAAGACCTCTTTACTTGTATCAATTCCAAAAATTCATTTATATCTATTCATAAAACTGATTTATATAAAAAATAGCTGCAGGTATTATTAATTGCTATTAAATCTTTAAAACGTAAATCCACCTGATTCAATCCACTTTAGCACTAGCGAAAACTATAACTAGTTTTTAACCCCAACTAAACAGGTTATCGGTACTATCCTAAAAAAGCAACTAATCGATGTTTTTGTTTAAAACATAAACTTTACTAATACATAGTATAAAACATATAAATAAAAATTAATGCAAATATTTTCTGACTTTGCGTTGAAAATATATGTTTTATGAAAAACTTTAAACTTCCAATTTTTATTTTATCAATCATCATAACCACTGCCCTCTTTTCAAGTTGTAATAATGATGACGATTTGACTGCAAATGTGACTTTAACTGAAGGTATCGATGGAGATATTGGAGGAGATTTTACCGGTAACGGAGGTACTACATCCGAAACCTTCAATTGGCAAAACGACCTAACAACAGCAGACTACAATGCCGATATTACAGCTTCAACTTCTGGTCTTTTCCAAATGATCGTTAAAGATTCACAAGGCACTACTGTTTTAGATAGATTAATAAATGCTAGTGTTGAACCAGACAGTTTTTCTGGAGTAACATCATCTGGAGCAACAGGAATGTGGACGGTAACTATTAATGTTTCCAATTTTAACGGAGACGGAAGCTTTACTTTAAGTGAAGGGAATTAAACACACATCTATTAAAAAACTGTTGTGAAAATTGATTTATTTCCTTTTGTTCACCTTATTGATTTGTTTTTCAATCACAGCTTGCAGTACTGATGACGCTAATGATCATCAGAGCAATATGCAACAAGAAACGATCTAAAATGGCACTCCCCTGGAACTAGGCGTATAACAAAATATATAGATACTGCTATTGGCGAGACAAGTGATTTTTCTGGTTATCATTTCACCTTCAACAGTTCAGGTGCACCTCACTGCATTAATGGAACAAATAGTTTAGATGGTCCTTGTATTGTTTCATCAGACGGTTGAGACCTTAACGGTCTGGGAACCTTTGAAAAAATAAAAACACTACCGCTAACAAAGTGTATAGCTCATTGGGCGACTAATATAAATTTAAAGTGCCTTACATTAAATGAAGTTTTAAACGGTTTGACAGTTAAGCACCCAAAAATGCCCAAGGCCTCCTGCACCTTCCCTTAGTGTCAACGATAGAACATCAGTAATAGAAAAAAGAACAATGAAACAAGAAATTTTAATTAAGAATTCCACAATTGTAAATGAAGGAAAATCATTTGTTGCCGATGTGCTACTATCAAACGAACTTATTCAGCAAATCGGAAACATCGAGATCAAACCGGATTATAAAGTGATTGACGGCACAGGCAAACACCTATTCCCAGGAATTATTGACGGACAAGTCCATTTTAGAGACCCCGGCCTTACACACAAAGGTGATTTATATACCGAAAGCAAAGCTGCTATAGCAGGTGGAGTGACTTCTTTTATTGATATGCCAAATACAGTTCCTAATATTTTGACCGTTGAGGACTTACGAGAAAAATATGAGATTGCTTCCAAAAAATCTTTAGCAAACTATTCTTTCTTCCTTGGTGTAAACGGAGATAATATTGATGAAGTAATTAAAATGGATACAAGCCAATTTATTGGTGTTTCTGATGATGGCCTATATTTTACCAAAAAAGGAAATCTACTGGCTGATAGTCCAGCAAAAATGGAAAAGTTGTTTGCCAATTGCAAATCAATTATCGCAATTCATTCAGAGAAAGAAGAAATTGTAGAAGCAAACGAAAAGGCTTTTCGAGAAAAATACGGTGATCATATTCCCGCAAAATTTCATCCAATCATAAGAAGTACCAAAGGCTGTTATGAAGCGACAAAACGAGCGATTGAATTAGCCAAAAAGCACGATGCTCGACTACATATTCTTCACTTAACAACAGAGGCTGAAACAGAATTGTTTCAAAATAACATTCCGCTAGAAGAGAAAAAAATCACCACAGAAGTTTCGGTACATCATCTATGGTTTTCAGATAAAGACTATGACCGATTAGGAATGCTCATAAAGTGGAATCCAGCCATAAAAACAGAACAAGACAAAGCAGGTTTATTAAAAGCGCTACTGGATGATAGAATAGATATTATCACTACAGATCACGCACCTCATACGCTCAAGGAGAAGGAACAATCGTACTTTGAATCGATGTCAGGAGCACCAATGGTCCAGCACTCGCTCAATTGTATGTTAGAGTTTTATAAACAAGGTCTAATTTCTTTAGAGAAAATAGTAGAAAAAATGTGTCATAACCCAGCAATTCTCTACAGTATGACCAACAGAGGCTTTATTAGAGAAGGCTATTATGCAGACTTAACTTTGGTGGATTTGAACAGTCAATGGACAGTATCAAAAAGCAACTTACTGTACAAATGCGCTTGGTCGCCATTGGAGGGCACTACATTTCAGTCAGCAATCGAACAAACATTTGTCAATGGGAATTTGGTTTATGATAATGGAGATTTTTTTGAACAAGTAAATGGTAAAGAAATTGAATTTGGCAAGTGGAACTCAACAAAAAAAACGGCTTCCAATTGAAGCCGTTTTTTTTTGTTATTTCTGAATCATATCTACATTTAATGGGTTGTAAAATGAGAACGTGTTGATACCATTGCTGTATTAGCCCTTATCTATTGAGAACAAATCAATGATAAGGTTCTATTGTTAATTGTTGATTCCCCCCCATTAACTTTCCACCATATCTCAACGGAATCTCCTGTTGTTACATTAACCTTAGCTTGAAGAGATAATACGGCGCTCTGTAAGTTGATCGTTCTGCTAGAGCTTGCAACTTCCACTCCATTTTGATAAACGCTGTAAGTTGTAATCCCAGCGCTACTAGTTGTACCCGCTGGATATTCTTGACCAGTATGTATGCCTACCATGGTTAAAGCTGCAGATGCAGTGCCTACATCTCCTATGGTAGTAGCAGTTGCTACATCAGAAACCGCCCCTGAAGAGCTCCACATCGCAAATGTGGAAAGGACTCCTAAATTTACAGGAGCATTTCCTGTTAGAGTGGTAAGATTTACACCTGCAGCTAGGCTTACTGCTCCTAACTTTGTAAACATCCTTCCTTCAAGGTTCGAATTTATGCCTAATGATACTGCACCAGCACCATTTCCGCCGCCAAGCATAGTACCTTTCATTGTTGTGTTAGCCGCAGTGGACATGGCTGCATCAGACACCCAGAATATATTTTCGGATTGCGCATTTCCTGTCAACACTACAGTGGCTCCTGCTACAGTAGTAAATGCACCAGAAGCTCTGATTATAAAAATCGAATTTGGGTCTCCTCCCCCATCCATAATAAGTATTCCTGCGATGGATGCTGCTCCGGCAACATCATAGACTCCTGGTGCCAAAACCTCTCCGTTACCGAAAGTTAGCGCATGAGAGACAGCGCCCGGGCTTGCCATTAATTCGTCAAATACATTTGTTAAATCACTAACACCTTGAGTTGAACTAAATGTTACATTGTTAGACATCTGAGCATTAAATAAAACTATATAACTTCCTTCGAGAGGTGACAAAGTCATTCCTTCCACTAGTAATTCAGAGGTAGATGAGGTACTTGTATCTGCACTCTCTGTAACAGTATCAACCGGAGTCTTCTCTGGCTCTTTTATACCTGCCCATTTTGGGTCAGCTGGTGTTCCTATATTTAATTGACCATCATTCAATGTAGAATTATAAATCATTAAGCCAGTTGCCGGAAGTACCATAGCATCTCTTTGTGCTGTTGATAATCGAGGCATTAGAAATCCTTTACTCTCAGAATAAATATCCAAAATAGAAGAGGAATCAGGTTGTGAAGTACCAACACCCACTTGGGCACTTATAGTGATCGATGTCAATAAAATAAACGAAAGTAAAAAACTTTTTAAATTGATTTTCATGAGTTTTTTTTTAACAGGGTTAACACTGTATTGGTGTTTAAAATAAAAAATAACGCCTCAATAGTCGCTGTAACCAGATTTCAAGCCGAATATGACTTGACTAAAAAAGTACTATTTCAAAAGAAATAGATTAATTGTATGGCGTGAAAGAATATAAGTTTAAACCGTAACTCAAGTAATCAGCTCGTGCTATTCGAATGAATAAATTATGATTTTTAATGTACTCTTAAACATGTTTGATAAAAATAACTTTTTATTAATAATGAATAAACAATTAATTAATAAAACATTAACGAATTCTATTTAATCTATAAATATATCAAATATAATTTTGTTACTTATTGAGCATTCATGCTCCATCAAATCAACGGTTTACACATATGATAAAGGTTTTTTTTATTCCACTTTAACGTTTTTTTATAGCTTTTTATCGATAAAACGGAATAATAAACGTACTATGGCCCAAAATATATCAATGATTACTCCGTTAATTTTGTAACACATTCAAAAGAATGCTGTAATAACTAGCTGTTTTTATGTTGTTCAACAAGAAAGCAGTCTTGCCAAAAGTTTATATAAGCCATAGAATGGTAATTGCTTATATGCACCAGATCCATACGAGGCTTACTAAAAGCATCATTCTTACGATTCTCTTCTGCACCTTTAGCTATTGGAACTCTTACACTAAAAAAAGTCACTCTCCTCCCAGTCGTTAACAGCGCACATAAGGAACGACTAGTAAAAACATGTTGTTAAGAAGACTCTCAGATTTTATGTTAAGTTGGTAACAGCCGGATTAGAAATTGAACCCAGCGACGACCTCTTGAACCTAAGCTTTTTCAAGAACATCATTGGTTAATTCGTTATCTATGCCTATGTCCGTCTCTTTCTCACAACTTGATACTAAAATCAATAAAAAGATTATACGAATAATTTAAATTTTGTTTTCATAATATTCTTTATTAATAATATATAAAGCTACTTTTAATTGTTTTAAAATAGTTTCCGTTTTCGCTCAATGGATTAAACCAAGAGGTGAGAAACAATTATCTTTCGATGAAGCTGTTCTTACATCTAAAAAAAAAATGTTTTAATTTCTCTTTTGATAATAAGTAAATGACTCGATTTTTTGATTTTCAGAGGATTTTACTGAATTTGATCTCGGTTAGTTCCTAAACATGTTAATATGAGTGGTTTTCGATAGAAAATTTGACGTCATCTTAACTTACACACCGAAAGTATATTAATATTTAACTTTTACTGAGTTGAATAAAAAGGAGAATGAGCAAGAACGGTAATACATCATTGCTTAAGAGTTTCGCTCCATAAGTATATGTTTGAATATTCAGTTCCGTTCTTTAAGCCTAGGATTGAAAAGGTTCGCTGTAACGCCTAATCACTCTGTCATTTTTGCACATATTATATAGCCTTTATTCAGGACAGTCCAAAATGGGGTAAAACGCGTCTCGGCTATGGTTAGTACGGGAATTAAAAGTAATTAATTTCCGAATAAGTACTTAGCCAAAACTTTTTGTTTTGTTTTACTTTTCATTTTTAAAGCCAAATCAAAAGATTTGGCGGACTTGGTTAAAAGCTCTGCACTTTGGATTAAGCACCAAACCCCGTATTAATTATAGCCATTGTTGTAGTCAGTTATTTTTATGCTTTTTCAAGTTCAAAAATTGTGATTTCAGGTCTGACGTTAAATCTAACTTGCCACAAATGTCCAACTGCTCGATTAACATATAAGGTTCTGCCGTCATTCAAATCAATTTCTCCTTGTGAATATCTCTTATTTTTAACAAGTAACATTGGTGCATTTAAAAATGGTGGTTTGCATAGGCCTTCATGTCTATGTCCAAATAGAATCCAACCTTTATATCCATTCCAAACGTCTAGATCACAAACATCAGGGTTGTGACATAACAGCAAATTAGCTTTATTTTGGTCATAGTTGTTCATCACCTTTTCAGGTGCAAAATTCAATGCCCAATAATCATCAAATCCAATTATATTCATACCCGAAATATTAACTTGGTCATTTTTAAGTACTTCAATTCCTGCATTTGTCAATTGCTCCGGAATTTTATCCGCTACATTTTGTTCAGCCCAATTTTCCCCATAATCGTGATTACCAAGTATTCCAACAGTTCCAATTTTCCCTTTAACTGTGTATTTCAGTACTTCATCTAATTGTTCAAATTGCTTTTCGTTTTCATAGTTTACATAATCTCCCGTATAAACAACAAAATCAGGGTTGAATTTTTGTGCTTTCCTAAATGAATCAATTATATAATTATAGTCAAATCTATTTCCTATATGTATATCATTAATTTGCATAAGTCTTTTTCCAATCAGATTATCTGGTAGATTAGCAATTGGCATTTTACCTTTCACAAATTCCAACCAAAAAGGCTCAATTTGCCGAGTATAAAGTCCAGTCAGAAATCCAATTCCGACTGTTCCCAAAAATGTGCGTTTTATGAATTTTCGTCTGTTCATTCTAATTGGCTACAACACTGTATTGGTGTTTAAAGTAAAATATAACGCCTCAATAGTGGTTGTAACTTGATTCCAAGCTGAATATGACTTGATTAAAAAATTCTATTTCAAAAGAAATAGAATGATTGTATGGCGTGAAAGAATATAAGTTTTAAACCGCAATTCAAGTAATCAGCTCGTGCTATTCGAATGAATAAATTATGCTTTTTGATGTTATCTTATACATATTTCATAAAAAAAATTATAATTATTATAATCACAAATAATTAATAAACATTAATAATTTAATTATAATGTACAGATCTGTAAAATTACGCTTGTCACGTATTGAGCATTCACATACCATCAAATGAAGCCTTTACATTTATGTTTTATATTTTTTTACATTCATTTTTAACGATTTTTTTATGATGTTTTATCGATAACATGGGGTAATAAACATACTATGTCCCAAAATATGTCCGTGATTACTCCTTTAAATTTGTAACACTTTCCAAAGAATGCTGTAATAACTAGCTGTTTATTTTAGTTGTCAGCAATTAAGCAGCCTTCCCAAAAGTCTGTATAGGCCATAGCTTGATAATTGCTTATTTATACAAGAGCCATTTCAAATATTCTAATAGCATCATTCTTACGATACTCTCCTGCACCTTTAGCTATTGGGCCTTTTACATTAAAAAAGTCACTCTCCTCCCACTCGTTAACAGCGCACATAAGGAACGACTAGTAAAAACCTGTTTTTAAGAAGACTCTCAGATTTTATGTTAGGTTTGTAAAAGCTGAATTAGAAATTGAACCAAGCGTTCACCTCCTACACCTAAGCTTATAAAAAAACTATATGAAAATATTCTTACTGATGATTTTTTCATTCCTATTATTAATAGGATGCAAAAATGATAAAACAGATCAACAGAAAAACAAAAAACAGGAATTAGACAACAGCGACTTGATGAGTCAACGCCATTTGCACGAACAAAAGTTTGAAGGTTTTGATTTCCATACAGAGCACCAATGGGATAGTCTGAATTCTATTTCTTTAGAAAAAGTAGCTTTTAAAAAAGCAAAGCTACACTCAGATATACGCACCTTTGGGTGGCACATTTATTCCAATGGTTCTTCCTGGAAAAATTACAATTTTTCTATGTTATGGGGACTTTCTTATTTTTCTTACAACATCCAACCAGAAACTGGAAATTACAAAAGTATACATCAATGGAAAACTACCGCCATGATTGATAGTGCCCAGGCATCTCAATGCAAGGTATTTCTTTCTGTTTCTAATTTTGGAAAAGACAATAACACAGTATTTCTCAACAACCCTAAAGCTCAAAAAACACTCCTAGATAGTCTTTCCAATTTATTGGCTTTAAGATCGGCAAATGGTATCAATATTGACTTTGAAGGTGTATATAAAAAAGATAAAAAAAGTTTTACAAAATTTATAGTTGAAATTTCAAAAAAACTAAAGAAAGTCAACCCCGACTACATGATCTCTCTATGCCTTTATGCAGATGATTGGAACGATGTTTTTGATATAAAAGCTATAGATCCCCATGTAGATTTTTACACCTTAATGGGGTATGATTATTACGGGGGTTTTAGTAAAACTACTGGACCAGTGACCCCTTTTAATACCAGTTCATCATATGGTAATGGCTTAAAAAACTCCATTCAATATTATGAAAATCAAGGGGTGCATCTGGATAAACTAATTGTAGGGCTTCCTTATTATGGTGCTCAATGGGTTACTGAAAAAGAAACACCAGGTGCAAAGATTTCAAAATTTATAGACCACCCACCCTATAAGAACATTAGAGAATTCTATATAGACTCCTTGCAAACTCCAGTCAAGTTTGACTCCATAAGTGCTTCCTCCTATTTAATTTTAAATGATGGTGATAACGCTTATCGTCAGCTCTATTTTGAGGACAAAAGGTCCCTTTCGATTAAATACGATTGGATAAAAAAGAATAAATTAGGAGGTGTTGGGATTTGGGCTTTAGGATATGATAATGGTTATTCTGATCTATGGGATCTTTTAGCTGAAAAATTTTCAGAAGAATCAGAAAAACAAGACACCACTTTGTATAACAACAAATAAACCTATAAACTACAAGCGACCAAAATTAAAAAATAAGAATATGAAAATAATAGAACGATTAGTATTCATCATTTCCTGGACAATAGTTATAAGCTTATCCCTCTATTTTTTAATTGAAAATGTTGGCGCTTATTTTACTGGATATAGAAGTGACAGTTATAGTAACAACCCCATTTGGGTGAGTTCTCATTTAATAGGAGGAACATTGGCGCTACTAACTGGTCCAATACAATTCTCTAAATGGATGAGAAATAAATATATAAACTTCCACAAACTAACAGGAAAAATTTACATCATTGGGGCTTTTATCACAGGTTTATCGGCTGTACGGCTATCACTAATAAGTTCTTGCGTAACCTGTAGAGTTTCCCTCTTTATTTTAGCTGTTTTAGTGCTCTTTACTACTTTTTCGGCTTGGTGGTGTGTGAAAAATAGAAACATTAAAGCACATCAACAATTTATGCTTAGAAGTTACATTTGTATACTCTCATTTGTCGCTGTAAGAATCGGTGGGATTATTCCATTGGACTTTTTATTTGGACAAATAGAAGACCCGACATTCAGCAGGACCGTAAATGAATATTTCTTTTCATTTGTACCCATAATTTGTGGTGAAATAGGTATCATTTGGATTCCTACATTAAAAAATATTAAAAAAAGCAGCTCTCCTACCAATCGCTAATAGCTCCAATAATTAATGGTTGTGCAAGCTTGTCTACAAAAACAACTCGTATATCTTCTATTGGGTTATATACTATTTTAAGCATTTGCAACATACAACTGTGCTTATACAACAAGCTCAGAAGCAATGCAACCTCCTTATTTTGTTAAGAATCCTCTTTTAGTTTTTTATAGGTTTTCTTTTTTGTTTCCAGTAATTCCACTAAGAATTTATTAAAAGGATTCAACTCAGAAGAAAAGTCTTTAATCCTCCAAACTACCTTGATTGGAAAATTTGATAATAAGAAAATGGGCGTTAAAAAATGGTGTGAATTGGGTGGAATGAAAACATTATTTGAACAACTAGGTTCCCTATTGGTAAATTTTGTTGTTGATTCTTAGGCTTGTTTCGCTTTCGCGAAAGCGAAATAAAAGCAACCTATTTCGCAGCACAGCTAGTATATAGGAATTCCAATGAATAACTTAGGTGTGGTAATTTGGGTCCTATGCATATCTTTTAGCTTTTTGTGTGTCTTATAAATAGCCAACAAGCTATTTTTACATCTGTGTTATAAAAAAATAGGCCAAGTGGTTGTTCAAAGCTATGCTTTGTGCACTTTTGCAAAGCCGATACGTTTTAAAACCTTTTTACATCGAGTAAAAAATAATAGCCTCTTAAAAAAACTAAATATATACCCAAATGGATTTACAAATAGGAGATCAAGTACACTTAATCATTGAAAGAGAAACACCGCTGGGATATATTGTTTTAATAGAGGAAGAGATCGAAGGATTGCTTTATAAAAACGAGGTTTTTACAGAATTAGAAGAGGACATGGAAGTTACTGGTTATGTGAAATACATAAGAGAAGATGGTAAAATAGATGTTTCCCTCCGACCACAAGGCTTTCTAAACGTGATTGATGCTAACGTAGAAAAAGTATTGGAAAAATTAAAAGAAAGTCCAGAAGGAAGTATTTCAGTGACCGATAAAAGCTCCCCAGACACGATACGTTTTCACTTTAACATGAGTAAAAAGTCCTATAAGAAAGCCCTAGGAAGTCTCTACAAGCTAAAGCTTATTGTTATTACAGCAGAGAGCATAGAATTGCTAGATAAAAACTAAAGAGGCCGGCCCAGCAGCTTAACATCAGACTTTACAACACGTCTTTTCTTCTTAAATTTCATACCTCTAGGAGTCTGTGCTTCTAGATGCATAAAACCAGTTTTTGAGCTGGTTTTATGCATTCTCATATTAAAAGAAATCCATAATGAAAAAGAAGTGTTACACTAAAGAACAGTTACAAAAACGCTATTGGTGGTATGGAGGTATAGGCACAGCTCTGTTGGGTATAGGCCTATCTGCTTTAGTAGAAAGCGGTTTTTTAAAACACAGCCAAGCTGAACCATGGCAATGGATTGCCGCGGGAACCCTGTCCCTAATTCTGATCATGACAGGTATCAACTTTTTATTTGAATCCTTTGCCTGTAAACAAGGAATGTCCAACTCCAAATAAAAAGAAGAAGGTATCCCATCATATTTGAGGTCTGTACCCTATTAGTTCCTATGGCCTACTCCTTAAAAACAGTTGCTCTTTTTCCATTAGCCTGAAGTTCACTAAATTTATGGCTTATCATCGCGACACCTATGCTACACCTTATAGAAAACGAAAAGCTCATGTGCACCATAGCGTCTGATGGTGCCGAGATACGATCTTTAAAGAATAAAGCTACTGGCGAGGAGTACATTTGGCAAATCAACCCGTCTGTATGGGGAAGCAGCTCCCCCGTATTGTTTCCAGCCATAGGAAAAATTAAGGAGGATAAAGTGATTTATAATGGCAAAGACTACACCATGCCTAAGCACGGTATTATTAGAAACAACAAGTCGCTTAGCTTTCAAAAATACAGCAGTTCTAAGTGTGCTTTCACTCTGGAGAGTTCGCCAGAAACCCTCCGACAATATCCGTTCCAGTTTTCGTTCTCCGTAGTGTATACGCTTATTGACAACAGATTGCTAATGACCTATACCATTGAAAACAGAGATAAGGTTCCCATGTCCTTTGCTTGCGGTGGACATACGGCATATGCCTGCCCTTTAAATGATAAGACCAAACTATCGGACTATGTGATCGAGTTTCCTACCCCACTCCAGCTTACTTCAAGTACCTTGGGCGCTTCTGGATTGCTATCGCTTCACCAACGTGACATTGCGAGTGCCGCAGGGGTTCTTCCACTGTCAGAGTCCCTATTTGATAAAGACGCCTTGATATTTGCTCACTTGGATTGCGACTGGGTGCGACTGCGTAAAAAGAAAGATAAAAAAGGAATCATCGTAAGGTTTAAGGGGTATCCGCATCTTGCCTTATGGTCCAAACCTGCAGCCGATTATGTATGTATAGAACCATGGCTGGGACTTCCTGACCTGGAAGAAGAATCTCTAGACATCACACAAAAGCCAACCTATACCACTATTGCACCCGGTACTACATTTTCCATTGGGATAGAGACCGAAATCGAGTAAGCCCTACTTTAGAATAAGAAAGTAAAAAAGCTTGGAAAAATAAGCAGGTACATCCTACTTAAATTGTCTCTAACGGAATACCAACCTATTTATAAGCCCCGAAAGTATTAATGGAACTGCTCAGGTTTTCTAACTGCGGGTATCAAGACTAAATTTGTTACTTTAGTTAGTTCAACACCTCATTACTCACACACCAACAAAAACAGACCTATGAAATTTATAAAGATCTTTGTGTTATGCGTTTTGTTAGGTAGCCTGTTTACTTCTTGCAAGCCCTCAGATAAAAAAACCATTCATCAAAAAATAAAACAAGACACCGATGAAATTTTTGATCGTTTAGTTCAAATAAGAAGAGATTTTCACCAACATCCCGAATTGGCCGGAAATGAAAAAAGGACTTCTAAAATCATTGCCGATTATTTATCAAATATAGGATTAGAAGTGACCACAAATTTTTCAGGTAATGCGGTCGTAGGCGTCTTAAAAGGCGGAAAAGAAGGAAAGAGTATAGCTTGGAGAGCAGATATGGATGCGCTGCCCAATAATTTTCCTGATGAGGTAGCGTATAGTTCTAAAGTTGCAGGAGTACAACACGGCTGCGGTCACGATGTTCATATGGCCATTGGACTTGGTATAGCAACTGTATTAGCTAAAAATAAAGAGGCCGTTCAAGGAACGATCTATTTTATATTTCAACCAGAAGAGGAAACTTTTGTAGGTGCAAAAAACATAGTCCAAAGCAGCCTTTTCTCCAAAATAAACCTGGATGAGGTATATGCCTTACATGTAACGGCCTTGCCGGTAGCTCAAATAATGGTCAAACCCAATGAAATCTATGCCTATCAAAAAAGAATACAATTGACCTTTGACAATACCTTGGAAAAAAAAGATGCAGCAACTCTTTATGCCCAAATAAGAAGTCAAATGCTACGAAAAAAGACCGGAGGAAACCCTTGGGAAATTCCAATGGCTTTTGATGCTACTAGCGGTTTGAACAACCCCAATACTATTTTTAAAGATTACCTTTTTTTAGAAGAAAATGTTGTGGTCGAGTCTGATGAGCAGCAGCTGTACTTAAGGGCCTATCTGTATGAAACGGATCCATCAAACTTAGAACATATAGTACCAAAAATCGAAGCTATCATTAGTAATTCTATACATAAAGAAAAATTCATTTCTGCTTCCTATATTCAAGAAAACCCAACCGTTTTAAACGAGGAAGCTCTAACGACACAAGCCGTACAGACGCTTAATGAGATTTATGGAACTGACACTGTTGTGAAGGCTTATGGTCAGATTCCCTATTTTAATGACGACTTCTATTACTTCCAACAACACACTCCTGGAGTTTATTTCTTATTGGGTGGCTCCAACATTGAAAAAGGAATTCATGCTATGAACCATGCCCCTAATTTTGGCGTGGATGAAGAATGTATACGAGTTGGCGTCAGCGCTTTTTCATCATTGCTTTTTGAAAGAGCACAAAAGGAAGTTAACTACAGCTCTATGCCCACTCCTAGCACAACACCCGACCGCTAACACCAAGTTGAATACAATAGACTAAATATAAAAATAGGACTTATTGAAATACCCACGGCTTTCGATTGGACTAAAAAATCAATTCATAGCTTTTTGGATTATATAAAAGCAAAAGTTTTTGATCTTGAATGAGCTGCCTTCCATTTACCGCAGCATGGCTGCACAACTATACCTTATCACCAGTATTGCCATTCCTTTAAAACAGTTCCTTTTAACGAGGCCTGTTTTTCAATGACTAGAGGTTTTTCAAAAGACTTTTATAAATGCATATAAGTCTGGAACACCTAGGCTTTTGGGAACAAGCTCTGTATCCATACCCCCCTAACACAAGCATTGATCTAAAAAATAGCAGGCTATTTACACTTGGTTACGGTAAACCGTAAAGAAAATACAAAGGCTTTATAGAGATTTGAAGAAATTAAGAAAGAAGGGTTGTGGTGCAAGAGCAGGCGATACTAATGGATGTGACTTACTCGACTGATTTTTCTTATAGATTACAGGTAGATGGATGGTAATTGAATCGATCTGACTAGTTGAACATCATTGAAAACAAACTAATAACCCAAACATAAACCAATATGAAAAGAATTATTCTACTTCCAATCTTACTATGTTTACTAATCATTTCTTGCCAAAAGAAAATAGATAGCTCCAATGAAGAATCAATGAGAAATTCAATTAAGGAGATAAATGAATCACTTGAAGAAGATGAAAAAGAGGAGTTTCAAGAGTCAATGAAACTAATGATGTTTAATGGACTTGAATTATCCGACTTGATGAAAGATGGAGGAGCGGAAAAAACAGGAGAAGATTTTAAAACAAGAATTGATGGAATGACAGCCGATGATGTAATCGAGCAAGGACATAAAATAAAGGCAGAAATTGAAAGAAAGAAAAAGGAACAAGCCCAGACAGAAGTATTAGCACTTTATACAGCTAGAGAAAATGCGGAAAATGATAAAAAAATGTTGTCCAAATTTGAAGTGATAAAGTCTCAATTTTATGTAAGAAAAAAAGGTACGTATTACATCACTAAAGAGCCAATTATTGAGCTGACTGTTAAAAATGGAACAAATAAAGCTATTTCCAGGGCTTATTTTACTGGAACATTAGTAAGTCCAGAAAGAACAATCCCTTGGATTAAAGATGACTTCAATTATGAAATTTCTGGTGGGTTGGAATCTGGCGAAGTAGTAACTTGGTATTTAGCACCTAATATGTTTAGTGATTGGGGAGAAGTTGATGCACCAAAAGATGCGATTTTAAACACAGAAGTAACTCAACTTGATGGTCCAAATGGGGATGCTTTATACTCAACAAATAATTTTGGCGAAACTGAACGAAAAAGGTTAGAGGAATTGCTGAAATCATACCCAGAGTTGGCTAAATAAAAGTGCAGAGAAAAAATACAAAAGAAGGGTATTAAAGGTTTTTCGAGTGGTTTGTGTGTATTTGCTACATTATATATTTGAAATACATAACTAATCGTATAGGTTAGGTTTGATACGAGCTAAAGAAACAAGAGTAAAAAAGATTAAACTATATGAAATTAGAGAAGATTTTAGATAAACTTGGTTCGATAGAAAAGAACTCCTTTATCAAGATAATTGACAATATAATATCCAAAACACCAAAAAACGCTAAGGAAATCGACAAGATTTTAAGCTCGTCTGATAAAGGTTTAAAATCTGCTGATCATCAAAATATTTCAAGAATTTTCGCTCTAACTGTAGACGAATTTCAGGAACATGTAAAATGTGAGTTTCAGGAAATCACTTCGCAATTGGACATTTTAATTGACATCATAATTCGTGATGGAAACTGCATAATGAAACAAGATTGGTTTTCAAGGTTGTACGAAGCAGAAATAAAACATCTAAAAAACAGAATTAAAAATTTAGATGCTGATTTTGATAATGACAAATCCGAACTAAGTGCATCAAGAAAGAGAGACTACAAAATTTACAAGGCTTGTTTGCATACAGCTTACCACAATGACGTAGAAAATAACAGAGACGCAAAAGTGACTTCAGACGAATTATCAATAATTCTTACACTTTCAAAACAATTAGGCCTGTCGCAAGAAGAAGTTAAACTGATTAATTATTCAATTTTACCAATCAAAAAAATTGACATACAAGAAGTTATTAAAGGACTGAAGAACATTGGTGTCATTTTCTTTTCCAATAAAGAAAACACCATATATGTGGCAGATGAAATGGTTAGAATGTTGCGTAAAGTTAGAGAGAAAGAAGTGGCTGAAAAGTTTTATCGAAGAACTTTAAAACTTCTGAAGGAACCAATCATTAACCAAATTGGAAGAGAGCATAACATTAATAGAAAACTATCTTATTCTCAAAAAATTGAGGAAATAATAAAAGAAGGTGTTTCTTTTACCAACATGCTTTTAGAAGATATTTATAAACAAGGAATTACATTAACGGAAAAGAAAAAAACCTTAAACGAACTTTGCGAAAAAGGGTTGCGTATTTCAAATCTAAAAGGAAGTACTTTAGATGATAAAATAAGTAGTCTAATTGAGCATTTTGAAAGTGTAGAACGTGATGAAAAAGTTGGTATTTCTTTAGATGGTTTTGATAAATTACTTTCCGAATTAAACCAATCTCTTCCAAAACTAAACAAACAGATAAAAGATCAATTTGAGTTACAAGACGAGTTTGTTTTAAAAGCTGACTTTTTGCTTGACTATAATATAAAACCAAGGGATATTTTGGATTTAATCATCCAATCCGATTTGACTAAATTCATAAAAGATAATGGAATTAAGCAACGAGGAGACGATATTTTAAATATTCTTGAACATTACAAAGACGTTGAGAATTTGTATTTAGAAAATTACGAAAATGTTGCTTATCGAAATTTGAACGTATTAAAAGAGAACGCTATAACTATAAAGGAAAGTGAACTAGGAATAAAATTTGAAGATTTAACCAAAGTCATTTTTAAAAGCTTGGGATTCAATGTAGATGACACTTTTAAAAACAACCTGAATACTAAAAAGGATATGATGGATATTCTTTTAAACTTAGGCAATAACGAAATCATAATTGTCGAATGTAAAACAAGTAAAGAAAAAGGTTATAATAAATTCAGTTCTGTTTCAAGACAATTAAAATCATATCAGAATTTAGCCCTCAAAAACGACTTACGAATTGTAAAAATTTTACTTGTCGCTCCAGAATTTAGTGATGATTTTGTGACGGATTGCGAGATGGATACAGAAATGAATTTATCACTAATAACAGCTTCAACGCTATCGAATATTTCAGATGCTTTTAAAACATCAAAATATACAGAGTTTCCACATGTTTTATTCCGTGATATAGTAATAAACGAAGAGCGCATATTGAAGGCTTTGAGTAAATAATGAAATCAAGGCTATGACTATCAACACATATAAAAACTAAAGCCAGTAGCTAATAAGAAAATATTGAAAAGCATTGTTCAAAGGTTAAAAGAAGCACGTCCAAGCGGTTTAAGCGCTCCTATAGCTAGAATACTTGCAAATAAAAAAACAAGCTCTTGTTAACTACTTGCTGTGCAGGGGATGCTTTTGATTGCGGCCTTCTCCCCTGCTTTTATCCCATTTGCTAAATATCTATCGGTTATATTTGGAATTATATAACTGATTACCATAAATTAAAATAGAATAAGTTATTAATGAAAAAGATTGAAGTCGTTGCAGGTATTATATTTTGTAGAGATTTGTTTCTCTGTGTTCAAAGACCAAAAAATAAGCTCCATTATATTTCAGAGAAATTTGAGTTTCCAGGAGGCAAAATTGAAGAAGGCGAAACCAAAGAAGAAGCTTTACATCGCGAGTTATTGGAGGAATTAAACCTTTCAACAAATATCAAATCCTTCTTTCTGACTGTTGTTCATGAATATCCAGATTTTGAATTAACAATGCACAGTTTTATGTGTGAAGTTGAATCGAAAGAACTCATCCTTCATGAACATATAGATCAAAAATGGTTGAAAATTAACGAGCTCACCAAACTCGATTGGGCAGCTGCTGATATTCCAATTGTAGACAAACTGGTTTCGAATGGATGACCTAATCCAAAATTTTACCAAGAGTTTACAGACAGGTTATGTAGATAAATCTGTTTTATCTAATCTAAACTATCAGCCAGAGTTGCTTGTCAATCAAAAGAATCCGCCAAAAAAGGTGCTTTCAACCATTCTTCACGAGCTTGAAAATTGCAATGAGTTTTTTATTTCTGTTGCATTTGTCACAACCAGCGGAGTTGCTACTATAATCAATAAACTCAAAGAACTAGAAGACCGAGAAATACAAGGCAAAATACTAGTGTCTCAGTATTTAAACTTCACCCAGCCTGAAGCTCTAAAAAGGCTTTCACAGTTTCAAAATATAGACCTAAAAATTGCGATAACAGGAAACGCTCATACCAAGGGATACATCTTTAAGAGCAAAGAGCATTACAACCTGATTGTTGGTAGTAGTAACCTAACGGCACAAGCATTGTCTACTAACAAGGAGTGGAATATCAAAGTATCTGCGTTAAATAAAAGTGGTATCGTTGAAAAACTTCTTCGAGAGTTTCATTCTGATTTTGAAGAAGGAACGCCAGTAACGGCAGCATATATTTTGGCTTATGAAAAAATATATCAGAGTCAATTTCTGTTAAACCAAAAGAACAAACTTGAAAGCTCAGTTGAATCTCAACCGCTTATCAGTCCTAATTCAATGCAAATAGAAGCATTGGAAAATCTACAAAATTTGAGAGCTGAGCGAAAAAATAAAGCCCTGATCATTTCAGCAACTGGAACGGGAAAGACTTATTTATCAGCATTCGATGCAAAAGCATTTAACCCTAAAAAATTGCTTTTCGTTGTTCATCGTTTAACCATCGCTAAAGACTCACTAAATACATTTCGAAATGTTTTTGGAAACGATAAAACAATGGGTTTGTATTCTGGTAATCGAAGAGAATTGGATTGTGACTTTGTGTTTTCTACCATTCAAACCATATCAAAAGTTAACCACTTAGAGAACTTCGCGAGAGACCATTTTGACTACATTATAATTGATGAAACTCATCGTTCTGGGGCTGATTCATATTTGAGGTTAATCGAGCACTTTGAACCAAATTTTCTACTCGGAATGACAGCCACACCTGAGCGGACTGATGGCAATGATATATTTCAACTCTTTGATCATAACATTGCTTATGAGATCAGATTAAGCAGGGCAATGGAAGAGGAAATGCTTAGTTCTTTTCATTACTTTGGCGTTACTGATTTATCGATTGATAACTCCGAAGTTGACAAAAAATCAGAGTTCAATTATTTAGTCTCCGATGAACGAGTAAAACGAATCATTGAGCAAGCCAAATTCTACGGAAGTGATAATGGAATAACTAGAGGCTTAATCTTCTGCTCCAGAAAGAACGAAGCAATAGAATTATCTGAATTATTCAATTCAAGGGGATTTAAAACTGTTGCTTTAACTGGCGATAGTCTTGAAAAAGAAAGAGCTAAGTCTATTGAAAAATTGGAGACGGATAATTTAAGTGAAAAACTCGATTATATATTTACTGTGGATATTTTCAATGAAGGGATTGATATTCCAAAAATCAATCAGATCATTATGCTTCGTCCCACAGAATCAGCGATTATTTTCATTCAACAATTGGGAAGAGGATTAAGAAAGGTTGAAGGAAAAGGCTATTTGACGGTTATCGATTTCATAGGAAACTATGAAAACAATTACCTTATACCTATTGCATTGTATGGAGATACATCCTATAACAAAGACTCTTTAAGGAAATTAATAACGGAAGGCAGTAGGATGTTACCAGGAGCTTCCACCATCAATTTTGATCAAATAACCAAAGAGAGAATCTTTGAATCCATTGATTCTGCCAATATGCAGTTGCTCTCTGACTTGAAAAAGGATTACAACCTTTTGAAATTCAAGTTGGGTCGAACTCCAATGATGATGGACTTCATTGAACATGGTTCTCGCGATCCATTCTTATTCGTGGATTACGCGAATTCCTATTACAACTTTACTGTAAAAGTTAAAAAAACTGCAAAAGAAGCCTTATCAAAACAACAGGTGAAATTGCTGGAGCTGTTTTCTAAAGAAATCAACAATTCAAAACGGCTTGAGGAAAGTCTAATCATCAAATTACTCATCGAATCTGGTGATCTTTCGGTGAAAAAATTAAAAGAACTAGTTCTTAATAAGTATGGTTATTACATCTCTGATGAGACTATAAAATCTTGCGTTTCTAACTTGAATTTTGAGTTTGTTCGTGAAAAGAAAGCCGGCAAAATGCTATCTGCAAAAGAAATTTATGACTTAGAAATTCTTAGCCTCGAAAATGGAAACTTTGTCTTGTCAAAAGAGTTTGCTGTTCACTTGAGCCAAACTGACTTCAAGCACTTTTTGCTTGATTCAGCTGATTACTCGATTTATGAATTCGACAGATTATTTGATGCAGCCGAATGGCAAAACGGATTTGTGCTATACAGAAAGTATTCACGAAAAGATGTATTTAGAATATTGAATGTGACGGAAAATCCGGTTGCCCAAAACGTAGGTGGATATCTAGTAAGCGCAGACAACGAGCATTGTCCGATTTTTGTGAATTACCACAAAGAGGAGCATATCTCGGAGTCTACCAAGTATGAAGATGAGTTTGTAAACCACAAAGAATTTGATTGGATGTCAAAATCTAACAGAAAGTTGAGCAGCAATGATGTTCGATCCATTTTAGGTCATAATGGACCTATCCGTCTTCCGTTATTTATCAAGAAAAACAATGATGAAGGAATGGACTTCTACTACATGGGCGAAGTAATTCCTGAATTGAATCAGGTGGAACAAACCACCATGTCAAACGACAGTGGAAAGCAACTTCCCGTGGTAAAAATCAGATTCAATTTGGCTGACCCAGTTACAGACAACATGTACAATTATCTACAGGAGGTGGCAGTAGTCAAGAGTGTTAAACCAGAAAAAACAAGCAAAGTCATTCCTATACAGCAATTGTTGAGTTTTGAAGAAAAGTTAAAAAACCCGCTTCCATTGTATGATTTTTATGCTGCTGCGGGCACATTTAGCAATTTACAATCCGTAAAGGATTTTACACTAATTGAAGGTCCAGAAAACAGTTCGAAAAACGATTATTTCGCTTGTAGAATCATTGGTGAATCAATGAATAGAGTCATTCCGAATGATTCTATTTGCTTGTTCAAACCATATACCGGCGGTAGCAGAAATGGGAAAATTGTGTTGGTAGAAAACATGGATATTCAAGATCCTGATTTCAACTCGGCTTTTACTATCAAAACCTACTCAAGTGAAAAGTCTGTTTCAGAAGAAACTTGGGGTCACACTTCCATTGTGTTAAGACCAAACTCATTTGACAAATCGTACCAAAACATCATCATCACAGAAGAAGATGCTACAGAAATGAGGGTTGTTGGTGAGTTTGTAGAAATTTTGAAAGAGTAAATATACCAATCGGTAAAAAAGACCTAAAACAAAAACAACACTTTTCTTCATTAATTGACGGCTCTGTTTTGCAATGTAAAAAAAATAAGTCGTTGATTTGATACTGTGATAATGCCAGTCTCTTGATGTTGTAAAACCCATCTCAAAAGCTCCAACCAGCCCGTCCAAGCACTTTAAGCGCTCCAATGGAAAAGAATACCATTACATAAACCAGCCCTCGTTAAGAAGTTGCGTAATTAGGTAAAACAGTGGTAAGTACCCTACTCCCCTTCTTTTATCCTATATATTAAAGGGCTATCTATTGTGTTTGAGTCCATATAACTAGTTGTAGGTAATTAAAAAAATGAATACGGAAAACAAAGAAGAATTAGAAAAACAAGAATCTGAAATCAGAAAAAATCTATTTCTTGTATTTGTACCGATTGCCATTATGATTTTCATTATTGCGTATTACCAATCAAATTCTTTGGAGCATAACAAAGAAAAGTATTTAGAAAGTCGGAATACTAAATTTAACGGAATCGTAATTAAAAAAAGACAAGAAGGAGATTATACGAGAGCTGGAAGATTTGTTATTTTAGACAATTATCACGAGGAACGTGTTGAAAACAATACTTATTATAGAATTCAAATCGGAGATTCTGTTTATAAAAAAAGTGAAAGTGATTCAGTTTATTTTCATCTAAAAAATGGAGAAATCATAATTGAAGATTACAATGAATATTTAAGAAAGAATTATTATGAATTGCTAAATAAAAAATAACTACCTACAACACCGTATATAATTTATTGCTAGTTTTGGTTTATTTGGAAAACTTTTGGGTTTTCAAAAGGTAAGTTCAAGTTTACTAAATTAGTTGTTTAAACCACGCCACAAATCATATACATAACCGTTGTAGGGATATCTAAAAAATGAATACGGTACCAATTATTAATTGCTTTTCTAAATTTCTACCACTTGATAGTGAAGAAATAAATGCCATAATAAAAACGTAGAATTAAACGAAGACAGTTTAAATTTCAAGAAAGAGGTGTATATAGGCTATACACTTCTATAGTCATAGGCTGCTTTCGAATCTATAGGAGTAACGAAAATGGAAAGACACCTGTTTCATACTTGGAGACGTCAAAATTGCAAATGCACCCTACCAAAAAAAATCGGTATTCTCTTAAAGAGAACACCGATTAATAAAATTTCTATATCTCTGTTATTCCGTAGATGGAATATCCGACCCTGCAGCACAAGATTGGATCACCCCTTTTTCTTTACCTGAAATTAGACCAGCTCTTTTCCATTCGTTTGTAGCATGTGCTACACAACTCACGAAATCACCATGATTAAGTGCCGCTGCGGCACAGGCGTCGATGACTCCTTGCATGGTACTTCCATCTTCTAAGGTTTGGTTGTCAATACCGGTATCACATCCGTCTATAACTATGATGCAAGGACTTTGTCCCGTAGCAGAGATGTTATAGGTTAAAGGTCCAGTTGCACATGCTCCACTGATGAAGTCCCAGACAGCAACCGTATAAACTCCTGTGGCCGGCAATACAAAGCCCGTTAATGTAGGATCGCCATACGCAAAACAGTCCGCAGCACAAGCGGCTGCTTCATTATCATCGGCACTAGCCACAAAAAGAAGGGTCGCGTCGTCGCCAGATCCTTGGTAAAGCCTCATGACTGGATCCATATTGCAATTAACCCGGTCGACTTCGATGTCTACTACATCTCCTGCCTCACCAGAAAAATACCAAAAGTCTGCATTAGGGAATGCGGAGTAACCTCTAGCTACAACCTCTCCAGTATTTACAACACCTGGACAAAGCTCACCATCATAAACAATCGCAGCTTTCATTGCGTTTGATACAGGGTTTTTCATCCTTTCCAATATTTGGGCACCTAACTCAGGACCTGCTTTTTCCATAATAGATTGTTCCAAATCATTTAGAACTGAAGCCTCAGAAGATTCTTCAATGAGTCCTTCATTTTGACAACTAGCCATAACAAGAATAACTGCCAACACTAAAATTGACATCAATTTTTTAATTGTTTTCATAATAATAAATTTAGAATTGATTAATAGTTGATCATTAAATCTGTGCAATGCCGTTTGTTCGATTGCAACAGCAATTGTGCAATAATACATTCATAGAATGTTTCCCGTTCGGGATTTACAGGTTTGTTTAAGAATTGTGCCAGAGATGAACTGATGGATGATACAAGCTGTATCAATAACCTCACGTAGCACTACTGTTAATAGATCGATATATTTTATATAGCTATGCTAAATTTACCTAATTAATTCATAACTCATTCGTTTTAAACGAATTATATTTCATGTTTGATAGTTAATTATTTATTTTCACACGTCATTTCGAAAAATAGTTTTATTTGCAGACTTTAAAGAGGTCTATGCCCAGACCACTTTTATTCTTTCTAGTATCTATTTAAATTTACAGAAAATCAAACTTAAGCCGTGTATAACAAATGGCTAGTCCTCGCCTACCTACAAAAATCCCTGCGAATTTTCTATACGATTTGTATTTACTAAATTAGGTGCTTAAAGCGCGCCACTAATCATACACAAGACAGTTACCTCCTAGCTGAAAAAACCATGAAGGAAAAAATAAAGATTAAAATAAAAAAAAGCTTTTCAGTAAATCACTTTTTATCAACTCCGTGATGGATAAGTGCCTCGCAAACATATAATATAATGCATCCCCAAAGTGGGTTGCGTACTCGATTCTCCTAAACTATTCCCTTGAACCTTTGTACCATTATTTCTTTCACCAACCTGAACCGGTTGAAGACCATTCCCAGTTCCTGGAGATACAGGTACACGACCTCTTAAATCTGGTAATGCAAATGTCGTGCGGCCATCCCCACCATAAAGAGTACCTAACAATGAAAATAGAGCTGTATTATTAGATATAGGCAATAGTTGACCATCACAAAAGGCCCAATCTCTTGGTGCAAAATTTCCTGCAAACAACTTTACTTCCCCTATCATAGCCTCTTGAGCATAGCCAGTAAAACTCATAGAAACAAATAGCAATGCGATAAATAGTGTATTTTTCATGTCCTATTTCTTTAAAAATTAGTATTAAATATAAAATAAAATAATCAATGTACCTAGACCTTGATAAAATACTGAATCATTTTCTAGTTGGTTTTGTATTTGCTAGATGAGACACTTAAAGAGGCTAGGCTACATATACCAACAGGTTGTTAGCAAGCTTAATAGAGCCACAAACCTTCATAAAATAGATTGCCAAATGAAAAAGATTGATCTGATAATAGCCGTGTTATTTGATAGGAACGGAGACAAAAAACAACTTTTTTCTTCATATATTGATGACTCTGTTTTGCAGCGGTAGAAAACATCTAAGACGTTTATTTAATACTGCTATAATGACAGTTTCTTGTTGATATCTGACTATAATTTCGCTTTCGCGAAAGCGAACTCCTACAAACCAAGTGTATCCATCACCTAATAAAAAAATTAGTTAATAACCTATAATCATAACAAGACGGGATCTGTAGGAACTTAAAACCAATATTCTACCTGATCATGTTTAGTATTTTAGTCACATTTGTTTTACTGCCTAGCATGGTTCCTTCACTCATAGTCGTGGCTACCCCACAGGCAATTCCCCATTTTAAAATATCACGATCTGAAAAATTATTCTTAATGGCATAAATCAACCCCGCGACCATACTGTCCCCTGCTCCAATAGTGCTTTGTACCGCAACTGATGGCGTAGATTGGTAAACAACACCTGCTTTTGATGCTAAAAAAGCACCTCTGGCGCCTAATGAAACCACTATATAAGTCGCTTTTTTAGAAGCGATCATTTCTAAAGCAAAAGCTTCTTGTTCGGTACTGGATAAAAAGACTTTGCCAGCCAACTCTGCGAGCTCTTTTTGATTGGGTTTTAAGAGAAATACAGGCTCTTTAACCGCTTCCATAAGTGCTGGTCCAGAAGTATCAATAACCACTTTAATGTTTTTTAAGGAGGTGTGCGCGATCCATCTGGCATAATAATCTGTAGGTATTCCTTCGGGCAAACTGCCACTTAATACCAGCATATCATTTTCCTTCAATTGCTTATCCACAAAGGCTTGTATAGTTTTTAATTCTGATGGGTATAAGGTACCACCTGGCATCCCAAAACGATATTGTAAATTAGTTTGTTCATCCACCACGGACAGGTTTTCGCGGGTCCATTCTTTTACAGGAACCTGCAAAGTGTTTACTCCTTCTTGGAGCAGTAAGTCGTTAAGATGTTTGCCGGTGTATCCACCAGAAGGGAATAAACAATTTGTTTTTTCTCCTAATCTATGCAGCATCCTGGACACATTAACACCACCACCACCAGGCTGGTAGTGAATAGAATGACATTTGAGTTTCTGTGTAGCGACCAGACCGGCTACTTTTGCGTTTTTATCCAATGCAGGATTGATAGTAAGGCTTGTTATATTCATTAGAAAATAGTAGGGTTAAGCTAAAGTTTAAAAAGTTGACTGTGACTCTATGTGATACTTCTTCAAGCCTTTTTAAATGATGTCAGTTAGCAATGAGTTTTTATATGTATAGGAATTGACCATTCCATGCAATTATTTTCCTAGTTGGGCAGCTCCGTAAAGCGCAGCTCCTAAGAGTGCCGCATTGTCATTTAAAATAACTTTTACTGGCACCATTCTAAGCAAATCGTCCATACGACCCGACTGTATAAAGCCTCTATTAAAAACGCTTAAATCCATTCCTTCTATTATTTTGGGGACAATTCCTCCTCCGATATAAATGCCTCCGGTAGCTTTCATTTTTAACGCCAGCTGTGCCGCTTCTACAGCCAAAAACCTAGTGAATAAATCAAAAGCTTCCCTGCAAACCTCATCCTTCCCCTCTATAGCCGCATGGGTTATTGCTGCTGAAGGATGACCGCTTTGTATTTGTTGCTGAATGTCATCAGGAACCATTTGCCCTTTTTTCTGAATTAAAAATGTATAGATATCATAAATACCAGGACCTGATAAAACGCGTTCCCAACTTACATGCTTATATCTTTGATGCATGAACTCCCATAAATCTATCTCCAAATCATTACGAGGGCTAAAATCACAATGCCCGCCTTCTGAAGCAAAGGGGCGGTAATGGGACCCATCCCAAAACAAACCTACTTCTCCAAGACCAGTCCCTGGGGATATGATAACGGCATTACCAGGCACATCAGCTCCTACTTGTATGGTTTTAAAATCAGTTTCTTTAAGTGCCGCCAAACCATAAGCGTTTGCCTCCATGTCGTTCATAAGAGTCACCGCATCCATCATTAATTCCTTTCCTATTTCATCTCCACTGATCTCCCATGGCAAATTCACACCTTTGACTTTATTATAGGTAACTGGTCCTGCAACACCTATGCATATGCTATCAATTGCAGGACTTTTTTTATGATGAAAATCATAAATCATCTCTATAAAAGAAGGCTGTTCTTTGGTAGGGTACTTTTTCTCTTTAAGTTGAAAAAGCTGTCCGTCTTTAACTTCATATAAAGCCAAATGTGTTTTTGTACCTCCTACATCTGCTGCCAAAACAATCGCTTGTTGGTTGAGGTTGATATTCTTAAAATAGGCTAAGGGTACCTCAGCCTGGTACAAGGTGGATAAAGATATACTGCTGGATTTGTGCATCATATTATACATTTAAGCGATAGAACTATTCTTATTTAAATAAATATCTGGAATGAAATAAGGCCACTTTATTCCATCTTCCCTAGGTCGTTGAAAGGCTTTTCTTCTAGATATCAACTCCATAGCAACAGCTCATTTATGGATTACAGTGGGTTGCTACTTCCTTAAATCCCGCAGCTGCCTTGAATTCTCTTCGGCTTTATTCATATTCTTTATACCAGAAATAAGCGCATCTGGATTAAAAGAAATACTATGGATACCCTGTTCTACTAAAAACTGAGCAAATTCTGGATAATCACTAGGCGCTTGACCGCAAAGGCCTATTTTGGTATGTGTCTTATGAGCTGAAGCAATGAGCATAGCAATCATTTTTTTAACTCCCGGGTCATTGATGTCAAAAATATCACTCAACAATTGGGAATCTCGATCCACACCTAAAGTCAATTGAGTTAAGTCATTGGAGCCAATGGAGAAACCGTCAAAGTAATGAGCAAATTCTTCTGCTAGGATAACGTTATTAGGGATTTCGGTCATCATATAAAGCTGTAACGCATTTTCTCCTCTTTTCAGTCCGTTGTTTTCTAAAAGCTGAACCACCTTATGCGCCTCTTTTAACGTGCGACAAAAGGGAATCATAATTTTAATATTTTCCATTCCCATTTCCTCTCGTACCATTTTCAAGGCTTTACATTCCAGTTCAAAAGCATCTTTATACTTGGGGTGGTAATAGCGAGAAGCTCCTCTAAATCCTATCATCGGATTAGATTCCACAGGTTCAAATTGTTTTCCTCCTATAAGATTAGCATATTCATTTGATTTAAAATCACTGGTACGCACAATGACCTCTTTAGGATAAAAAGCTGCTGCGATAGTAGCCACAGCCTCTGCTAGTTGATGAACAAAGTAATCCTCTTTATTGGGGTAATGATGCGTTAGTTTTTCAATCTTTTGCTTTACTTGTTCCTCTTTTACCCTTTCAAAATGCCTTAAAGCCATAGGGTGTATTTGAATGCTATTATTAATTACAAATTCCAATCGCATGAGTCCCACACCACTACTCGGGTAAAAAGAAAATTTAAAGGCTTGCTCTGGATCTGCCAAAATAAGCATGGCTTGTGTTTGAGGTGTTTTAAGATTTTTTATATCTACTGCAGTTTCTTTCCATTTAAGGTTTCCTTCGTAGACAATTCCTGTAGTGCCTTCGGCACAAGAAATGGTGATCTCCTGGCCATCCTTAATAAGCTTTGTGGCGTTGATACAGCCTACAATAGCTGCCGCCCCTATTTCACGAGCAACTATAGCTGCATGACTGGTGCGCCCCCCTTGATCGGTAATGATACCTGCTGCTTTTTTAAGAATAGGATCCCAGTCTGGATCTGTCTTTTCTGTAATTAAAATCTCGCCTTGTTGCAGCCTATCAGACTCTTTTGGACTGCGAAGAATTCTGGCTTTTCCCGTAGTTATTTTATGACCAAGTCCCATCCCTCTTGTAATTTCCTTACCTTTTTCAAGTAAGGTATAAGTAGTGATTTCAAGTTTGTTTTTTGCACTTTGAACCGTTTCTGGTCTTGCTTGTACAATAAAAAGCTCCTTAGTTAGTCCATCTTTTGCCCATTCAATATCCATGGGACGACCGTAGTGCTCTTCAATGATAACCGACCATTTTGCCAATTGTACCACCTCAGCATCAGTTAAAACAAATTGTTCTTGCTTTTCTATAGTAGTGTACAGGTTTAGAGTACCACTTCCAGAAGAGTCATAAATCATGGTCTTTTCCTTACTTCCCAATTTTCGGGAAATTATAGGTTGTTGTACGCCTTTCTTTAAACTAGGTTTGAACACAAAGTATTCATCTGGATTGATACTACCCTGTACAATATTCTCTCCTAGCCCCCATATGCTAGAAACCAGCACTACCTTATCAAAGCCCGAGTCTGGATCTAATGTAAAGTTAACACCAGAACAAGCCAGGTCAGAACGCACCATCAATTGCACCCCTATAGACAAGGCCACCTTTTTATGATCAAAACCATTGTCCTCTCGGTATTTTATGGCGCGATCTGTAAATAGAGACGCATAACACCTCTGGCAAGCGGCTATCAATTCCTCCACTCCTTTTACATTCAGATAGCTTTCTTGCTGACCGGCAAAACTAGCATTTGGCAAGTCTTCAGCTGTCGCACTACTTCTTATAGCTAACGAAATGTCAGTGCCGTATTTTTTAATTAGACCCGCATAAGCTTCCTGAATAGCTTCCTTTATGGCATGAGGTAATGCTGCCTTTGAAAAATGATTTCTGATTGCCGCTCCTACTTTTTTTAAGTTGGAGAAATCCACTGTGTCCAAATGCTGCAGTTCCTTAAAAACACCTTCCTTTAAGTGCTGCTGTTCTAAATAATACCAATAAGCATCTGAAGTAACGGCAAACCCGTCAGGCACTTGCACTTTTTTTGAACTTAATTTTTGAAACATTTCTCCTAATGAGGCATTTTTACCACCTACAAGAGCAATATCATCTATGTCAATATCACTAAAGCTTTTAATGTAGTCCCCCATGGTGATGATTTTAAGCGTCTATGACTTGTATTTTAAAGACATAAATATCTAATAAGAGTTGGGCACCTCAAATGATATATATCATCTACCTTCTTAGAGTTCACACCACAACATGTCTATAATTTATCATAAATCACTAAAAACAAGCTGCTTTTTCCGCTTTCGCGAAAGCGAACTGATAAAAGACAAGTGCGCACACCACATGATGCTCCAGCAGTAATCACAAAAACTAATGCTCCATTTTCACACAGCATACTTTCAAGGTTTGTGATTCCAACTCTATAGCAAGCTTACTTCTCTATTTTGGCCTTACTAGTGTTTTTCTAAGCAAGTAGGATCAGGCTTCAGGTATGTAAAAACAGTTAAAAAGTACGAAGCCACAAGCAGGTGAAAAATTAAAAAAATACCGCAAATTGTTAAATGATTCTTTATGATTAAAATCAATACTTAAAAATCGGCTCTTTTATTTATTTAAAATATAGTATTTTTAAGTACTACAAAACCTAACCTTATATTCCACATCACAAAAGCATAATGAAGTCAAATGAAAAGCCTACATATAAGGAATTAGAGCATCGCATTAATGAATTGCAATCCCAAATAAAGACAAAACAGGATTACAAGAGGCTATTTGAAAATGCTTCCATTTCTATTTGGAATGAAGATTTATCGCTGGTGTTTGAACAAATAGAGGAACTTAGAAAACTGGATATCCCCAATTTTAAAATATACCTAGAAAACAACCCTGAGGTGTTAGGCTCCTTAATTCGTAAATTAAAAATTAATAGCGTTAATAAAGCTACTTTAAAATTATTTAAAGCTGGGAGCGATCAAGAATTTTTAAGCAATTTACAAAGCACATTTGGCGAGGGGGCCAACCAAGTATTCATAGCCCTTTTAGAATCCATATGGAATAAAGCGAAATCCTTTACATCAGAAGTGAATTATAAAACACTAGATGGAGATGAGTTTGCAGCCTTATTTTCAATCCCTATTCCTGAAACAAAATTAGAACAACAGTCAGTTCCTGTAATGATCCAAAGCATACAACCCTTAAAAGAAGCTGAACAGGCAAAAGAAGATTCTTTAATAAAGTTACGAGAAGCTCAAAAATTAAGTCATGTAGGAAGTTGGGAATGGAAATGGGAAACTGATGATGCCGTATGGTCTGATGAAATGTATCAAATTTATGGTGTTAAAAAAGAGAACTTTATCCCTACTAGTGAAAATGTGGGCAAGGCCATTTTAGAGGAGGATAAACATAAGATGGAGCAAGCCATTATTCAATTGTTCAAAGGAGGAGTAACAGAGCCCTTTGAATTTAAAATCGCTCGACCTAATAATGAAATACGCTATCTAAGTATACTCGCTTTACAAATATACGAAGGGACCGTATTTGGCGTGACTCAAGATATTACAGATAGAAAAAAAAGAGAGAACGAATTAAATGAAGCACAGAAGTTAGCAAAAATTGGAAGCTGGTTATTTAATCCATTAAGTAAGAAGGTAGAATGGTCGGATGAAACTTTTCATATGTGGGGTTTTGATTCAAAGAAAGATGCTGCTCCTGATGCTGATACCCTTATTCAACGGATTCACCCAGACGATCAAGAACTATGGAGCAACTCAGTTGACAAAGCTACTCAACATGGAATTGCATATGATATTGAAATTAGAGTTTGTCTTCCCAATGATCAACAAAAAACGATAAGAGCGATATGTCAACCTATAAAGGGAGTTAATGATAAGGTCATAAGTTTAGCAGGGACCAATCAAGATATCACCCAGCAAAAACTATTAGCTATGGAGCTAATCAATGCTAAAGAAAAAGCAGAAGAAAGTGACCGATTGAAAACTGCTTTTCTGGCAAATATGAGCCATGAATTGCGCACTCCTATGAACGGTATTTTAGGTTTTGCAGAATTACTAAAAAGAAAGAATATTACGGTTGAAACTAAAGACACCTATTTAGGCTTTATTGAAAAAGAAGGGAATCGTCTTTTGAGTTTTATTTCTAACATAGTAGATATTTCAAAGATTGAATCCAATGTCATTACTGTCGAAAAGTCTTTTTGTAACGTCAATGAACTCATTGATGACCTCTATTCAAAATATTCTTTCAGATTAGAGAATACAGCGGTTCAACTTCTAATAAAAAAAGGCCTAGACGATCCACATAGTGGTGTGGAAACAGATGCTAATAAATTAATTCAAGTATTCTCTAATTTATTGGAAAATGCTATAAAGTTTACTAAGGAAGGTGTGATTGAATTTGGATATTCTCTATCCAAAAACAAACTTGAGTTTTATGTAAAGGATACTGGTATCGGAATTGAAAAGGAAGAACAAAAGAATATTTTTAATAGGTTTATGCAAGGTAAGCTGGAACAAACTCATAATCACGGGGTGGGATTGGGTTTATCCATTGTAAAAGGTATTGTTGCTATTCTTGGTGGTGACGTAGGGTTGGAATCTCAAACAGGAGTAGGTTCCACGTTTTTCTTTAGCATTCCTTACCAAAAAGCAGTTGCCGACACAAAAGTTGTTTTAGACACGAACAATACGACTCTGGACAGTGACCATTTTACAATATTAATAGCAGAAGATGATCGATTTAACTTTCTGTATTTGAAGGCATGTCTTTCAGAAGTTGACTGCACCATTTTACATGCTGTTAATGGTAAAGAGGCTGTTCAATTAGTAAATGAAAACTCTTCTATAGATGTAATATTAATGGACATCAACATGCCTAAAATGAATGGATATGAGGCCTTAGAGGAAATAAGGAAAACAAATAAAGAGATGCCTGTCATTGCCCAAACAGGTTTGGCCATGTCGGGAGATAAAGAAAAAATGTTACAAGCTGGTTTTAATGATTACATATCTAAACCTATTTCCCCAAAGGTATTAATGAGCACCATAAACAAACACCTAATAAAGATAGCTCCCTCCAAGCATGGTATAAAATAAATATTATGAAACACTTACCTATTCTAATCATTTGTATGCTGTTGAATTCTTTTATATCACCTCTGTTTGCTCAACAGGATCGTTTTATTAATGATTATTTAGAGCGATTAGAGAATTCGCACAAGTATTTAATTCTGGTGGCAGAAACAATGCCCGAAGATAAATACGACTACAAAGCTACTCCAGAATCAATGAGCTTTGCAGAAAATTTAATGCATATAGCATATGCGATGGATTGGCATGCCCAGTCCTTATTAGGGGGACGCAAATCAAGGGATTGGAGTTCTGATACTGTATTTAAGGTTGCCCATAGATCTAAAGTAGAAATGATCGCAAGAGTTGACAATACATTTAAAGAAAGCATCCATTTGATAAAAGAATTTGATACCACTCAATTGGATGAAGAGCTGGACTATTTTGGCTTGAATAGGACCAAACGACAAATTTTCTTATTACTTACGGACCACATCACTCACCATAGAGGCCAAATGCTGGTTTACATGAGACTAAACGGGCTTGTGCCACCTAGATATGTTTTATTTCAATAACTCCAACAGAGTTCAACAACAGCATATGGGTGAGTTGTTCAAGCATATTGAATACCCTTAAAAGTAAATCAAATACATAACATCCTATGGCTAAGAAATGGAGCAAACGAAAAGTATTTAGGATCATCTGGTTGAGTTTTGGTAGCCTTTTCTTTATCTGGAATTGGAATACCTTTCAGTCTCATCAACTTCCTGAAAACACCTTTTTAAACAATGACTTAGTTAGTGTTCTGGAAACTGATGATCAAATCACTTTTACCTCTGCACTTCCTGAAAACAAACTTGAAGTTATTTTTTTTCAAGGTGGTTTAACTGATCCCAAAGCTTACGCCCCACTCTGCCGCAAAATAGCTGAAAAGGGATTTACCTGTCACCTTATAAAAATGGAATGGAGGCTTCCACAATACAGGTATCAAGAAGTTTTTAAATTCATAGATCTAAAGGCAGGAAATTATGTCATAGGCGGACACTCCCAAGGAGGGAAAATGGCTGCTCAAATGGTTCATGAAAATCCAACTCTATTTAAAGGGCTCTTTTTAATGGGGACCTCTCACCCACGAGATATTGATTTATCAAATCAACCTATTCCTTGTATTAAATTATATGCTGATCGTGATGGACTAGCCAGTGTGGAAGAAGTTATGGAAAACAAAAGCAAGTTGCCTAAAAACTCTAATTTAATTCTCATCGCTGGTGGCAACCATTCCCAATTTGGTTATTTAGGTCAACTACTCATGGATAGTTCTTCTAAAATTTCATTAGAAGAACAACAAAAACAGACAATTCATCACTTGATTACATTTATGAATAGCATTAAAATGAAGGTGTAGAACCAATTCTGATTTATGTTTTGCACTCGCTTATTTCTCCATTCTTACTCGAGAGAGCTATAGGTAGGCTATTCGGTTTTTTTGTGCTAAATTAGTTGCATTATCATTCTTATAAATTTCAATGGACCCACAGCAAGCGTTCCACCTAAAAGACAACAAATGAAATCCTTATGGCACTATTCTTTCCTCTCGTTATTTATTCTTTTATTTTGTAAATGTAAACAGCCCGCAGGAACATTAGATGCTCCAGGGGAAGAACGCAAAAAGATCGAAATAGTAACAAATTACGGGTCTATGATTGTGGAACTCTATAATGAAACACCTCTACATCGAGATAATATGATCAACCTTGCCAACAATAAAGCCTATGACAGTTTGCTGTTTCATAGGGTGATCAATGAGTTCATGATTCAAGGAGGAGACCCAGATAGTAGGAAGGCACAGCCTAATGACACACTCGGTAATGGGGATGCGCCATATCTAATAGATGCCGAATTCCATGATGATTTATTTCATAAAAAAGGCGTGTTAGCAGCAGCAAGAGATGACCATCCAGAAAAGGCGTCAAGCGCTATGCAATTCTATATCGTACAAGGGAAGAAATTTAACGATAGTCTATTGAAGTTGGTTGAAAAGCGTATTGATAAAAATAGGGCTAGAGATTATTTTAGAAATGAAAATAGAAAAACGACCTTAATAGATTCCATACAATACGCACGTGATCATGAGCATATGAAAACTTATAATAGGTTAATGGACAACCTCTTAAGGCTAGCCTACCAAGAAGAAAAATTTAAACCTTATGTTATTCCTGACGATCAACGTAAGGTTTATAAATCCATTGGGGGCACTCCTCATTTAGACCAAAATTATACAGTTTTTGGCGAATTAGTAAAAGGGATGAACGTACTAGATTCCATAGCTAGAGTTCCTACAAATACTTTAGACCGGCCTTTGACTGCTGTCAGAATACAAACCATAAAGTTGTTAAATTAAAAACAGGCTTTTTCTTCTTTAGGGTACATAAAAGTTTACTGCTGAAACAAGTTTTTATTTTTGATTGGCCTTAGAGAAAATGACGAGTTATCAAATCATTGATTTATAGGTCTGTTTCCGCTTTCGCGAAAGCGAGAACAAAACGAATACCACTTATAACCAACAGCTACAAATTTATCTCCTTACCCTTAAAAGAATACCCCACCCTGCTACAAAGGAGGTTTTTTTCCTTGTTCTAGTAAGGAGGTCGTAAAGCAGTAAACAGTTGCCCTTAAAGTCTATATAATAGCCTAAAAAAACGCCTAAATCCTTTTAGAAACAAGGACTTTGAACACGATCTTAAATAAGTGAATTAAATAAAATATCCCGACCCGAGGCTACTTGATTTTAATTAGCCTAGCTTTAGAATCAAATTATCAACCCCTTTGAAAAAAAAACTCAAACAACTTGAATTATTTCTAAAAAGCTCCAGCTTTGACCGTGGACTTCGGATTGGAATCGGAATTACGATGCCCCTTGTGTTGTTGTATTTTCTAGGGTATTTTGAGTATGCTCCTGCGGTTGTAGTTGGTGCTTTTTTAAATGCTCCAGGTGATATTCCTGGAAGTTTTAAACGTAAGGTGAATGCCATTTTAATCAGTATTGTATTAACCATTTTGATCACCACTTTAATACTGTTTTCAAAACCTTTCCTACCCCTACTATTGCTAATGATGGCTATCATTACATTTGCGGTGTCTCTAATTTCTGTTTATGGTTTTAGAGCGTCCTTGGTATCCTTTTCTGGCTTGTTGTCTATGGTCATCGCATTTGCTATTCAAAAGGAAACAGCACAGGGTATTTTTGTTCATGTGGCTTTAATGGGAATCGGTGGTATTTGGTATTTAGTCGTTTCCTTTGTTTTTCAAAAATTAGCACCTGTTAAAGATCATAATCAGCTGTTGTCAGATACGCTGCTGCTCACTGGTAAATACCTGAAATTACGAGCCAAATTATTGACCCGAAACACCAAGCGTAATGCGCGCTTTAAAGAAACTTTTGCCCTTCAAAATCAAATCAACGAAAAGCATGAAACACTGCGAGAAACTCTACTTAGCTCCCGTAAACGTTCTGGACGTTCTCGTTATGAAGAAAAACAACTATTGATCTTACTATCCTCTATTAATATCTTTGAATTGATAGAGGCAAAACATTTAGATTACAAAAGAATAGATGCTGTTTTTGGAGAGCATAAAGAATTTCTAAAAGCCTCCAAAAATCTCAATAAAATTATGGGCAATCATCTGATACGCTTGTCTGAAATATTGATTCAAAATGATAAAGTTCCCGATAAAGAAATTCTATTAAATGCTTTATCAGAAGCAGCCGAGTCGATCACCAATTACATCAACACTATCAAGCTACCTGAAGCACGGGAAGGAGCTTTAGTATTAAAAAATCTGTACGATTATCAGGAACAATTACTTCATGAAATCAGGACAATAAGAAGGGTCATGGCAAACGTCCAAGAAGCTTCTAAGATTTCCTTAAAACGAGAGGATTCGAGTCAGTTTTTAACCCTTCAAGAATACCGACTCAACGTCCTTGTTCAAAATTTCAATTGGAGCTCCACCATGTTTAGACATTCCTTACGTCTGAGCATTGCGATCGTATTTGCTTATTCGTTAGGGATGGTATTTGATATACAAAATACCTACTGGATCTTACTAACGATCATTGTTATTATGCGACCTAGCTATGGACTGACCAAAGAGCGATCTAAAGACCGCATCATCGGCACTCTCATAGGTGCAGTTATTGCAGTTGGTATTGTCCTGCTTACTCAAAATGTAGTGGTCTACGCGATACTGGCAATTGTCTCATTGATATTTGCATTTGCATTGCTTCAGCAAAATTATAAGTCGGCTGCTGCATTGATCACCATCAGTATTGTTTTTGTGTATTCCTTTATCAATCCCGATGCTTTTGAAGTGATTCAGTATCGTGTTATTGATACCGTCATAGGTTCTACAATTGCTGTAGTGGCTAATTATGTGCTGTTGCCTAGCTGGGAGGCCAACAACCTAAAACAGGTGCTTCTCAATGCCTTAAAGATGAATAAAAATTATCTTTTAGCAACCCAAGAGCTGTATCAAGATCCCTCTAAAAACAAGCTCTCTTATAATGTCGCAAGGAAAGAGGCTTTTCTTGCCATCAGTAATTTAAATGCTGCCTTCCAGCGATTGACCCAAGATCCTAAATCAAAACAAAGACAATTTCAACTCATTTATGAAATTGTAACACTTAACCAGACCATGGTTGCGGCCATTGCCTCTATAGGCAGTTTTATAGGTAACCATAGCACTACCCCTGCTTCTATAGAATTTCATATACTCATTAAAAAAATTGCAAATACCCTACAAATGTCATTCGATAGTTTAGACCATACCCAAGTCCATAAAAAAGTCACTAAAGAAACTGCCGAAGATGCTCAGGAAAAGTTGTTGGACAAATACCAGCAATTATCAAATTTAAGAGATGAAAATATCAATCAAGGTCACGTAGAGTTGGATACAGAAACTCTTCATGCGCTGCAGGAAGCCTATTTGATTGCCAATCATATAGCCTGGTTAAAATCTCTTTCAGAAAATCTAAAAAAGACAACAGAAGTTTACCGCTCTTCTATAGTCGATGATCAAGAAGGGGTTTATTAATTCCAAGGCTGCATCTATGATACCAGCTATGATTACCATAGAGCCTTAGTAGCATGTCCCATGTGATTCATAGCTATAATATTGGTAATGGAATTTTATAGTTTTCAAGAAACAAGCCTTCCCCTTACCCCAGACACCTTGTTTTTTTAAAAAATTCCAAGATGCCGCTATTTGATTCTAAGGCCTTGTTTATTTTTTCAGCTTTCACTTACTACCCTCAAAAATTAGTAATTCCTATTGCTCGCTAAGCTAATACGCACAAAACAGCAGTAGGACATATAGCTCTATACGGACCTGCTGGTTATTGTTTTCGCTTTCGCGAAAGCGGGAATATCCACAACCATATTTAACCTAATGATCATTTGGTTTCACCACCTAAAACTTTAAAAAAACCTTTAATAACATCAAAACAGAAATTTTCTTGATAACGACTTAATCGTTCCAGTTATTTATGAAAACTGACCATATCTTATCAAATGACACCGATATTTCCAATTAAGGTAAGATAAGTCTTGCTTGGTGACAAATTACTTTAGATTATAGCTGTAATAGGAACTTAAAAGCCTATTTTTCCGAAATAACTGATTCTGCTAAAGCAGCAACATTTATGATCCTGCGCAACAAAAATTCTCAGTGAAACATCAAAAAAATACCCTGTTTGCCTTATGAAAGAAAATCCTTTAACTATGGAAATGTTATTAGACCAACTTGCAGGTCTTGACATTATCAAAGTTGCAGCAATTCCAATGATTTTACTTGTGTTATTGGAATGGCTTCTCACCATTATTAAAAAGAAAGACTACTATAACGGACTAGACACTTTATCAGCCACATGTATTGGCCTTGTAAATATTGGTATTTCTGCTTTGTTAAAAATAGGGATTTTTGGAATTTTCCTGTTCTTTTATAATGCTGTTCCTTGGAGCATTCCAAGAGTATGGTGGGCTTATATTCTTTGTATTATTTCTATTGATTTTTGTAGGTACTGGTCACATAGATTAACGCATGTTAATCGTTTTTGGTGGGCAACTCATGTTACACATCACAATTCTGAAAAATATAACTGGTCGGTTTCTTTTCGATTGGGTTGGACACAACATATTAAAATTATCTTTTTCATTCCTATAGTTTTGATGGGATTTGACCCGGTTCTTTTTTTTATATGCCACCAGATAGAGGTGCTCTATCAGTTTTGGATACATACGGAGTATATTAGAAAACTACCTGCTCCAATTGAATATGTTTTTGTCACACCATCTCACCACCGAGTTCATCATTCAAGGAATGAGAAATATCTAGATAAAAACTTTGGATCGACTTTTATCCTTTGGGATAGAATATTTGGAACTTTTCAAGCCGAGGAAGAACAAGTCTTGTACGGCATTACAAAGCCTGTTAACTCCTATAACCCTATCACTTTGAATTTTCACGAATGGAAGGACATTACATTAGATGTTATAAAAAGTCGCTCCGTAAAAGAAGCTTATGCCATGATGTTTACGAGCCCTTCTAAATTGGCTCAGGTGAAAGAAGAATTTAATGATGTTTATTTAAGGAAACAGGAGGCATTAATTCATGCTGATGCTAGTTTTATCGAGATCAATACTACTAAAAAATAACACACAGAAATAATTTTAAAGACACTGATGCCTGCAAAGAGTTGATTTATAATGCAAGGCTGCTCTTTTTATAGTTGGACTTCTTTATGGAACTACAGCATTTTATTTTTTTTTAAATAACAGACAAGCTGTTTAAATAATAAAATCAAGTATTCCTTTTGATAGTTGAACATGCTGAAGGCACTACTTATTTTGAAATAGACCATAGAGCTTTGTAATGTGCGATAAGGTCGGGGTTGTAAGATATTCAATATGAGTTTTTTAGTTGGTCTTATGATCAAAAGAAATTCATATTCGTTTTTTTGCTACATTCCATACGTTAACACGCAACCATTACTAGTTGGGACACATAGAAACGACCATTATGAAACACATACCTCTTTGTATTATTTCCCTCTTATTTCTTTTATTACAGTCTAACAATGCTATAGGGCAAACTTATGCGAGAAACGGCATGGTGGCTTCCAGCAATAAAACAGCTTCTCAAGTAGGAATCGACATTCTAAAAAAAGGAGGGAATGCAATTGACGCATCTGTCGCTACTGCATTTGCGCTCGCTGTTACTCATCCCAGTGCCGGTAATATTGGCGGTGGCGGGTTTCTCGTGTTTATGGATTCTTCGGGGACGGCAACGACGATTGATTTTAGGGAAAAAGCACCATTAAAAGCATCCCCTACTATGTTTCTTGATACCGAAGGTACTATCACTAAAGGAAAAAACTTACACGGTCGGGAAGCTACCAGTAACCACATAGGTGCTAAGTCTATAGGCGTTCCTGGGACTGTCGCTGGTTTGTATATGGCACATCAAAAATATGGAAGCCTCGCATGGGCAGATTTAGTTCAACCTTCTATTGATATAGCAAATAATGGCTTCCCTCTGTCTTGGAGTGCTTTTAATTGGGCCACCTATTTTGATGCTAATTCTCCTATTACATTTTTAAAAGATTATTTCAGAAAGGAAGATGGAGCGCTTACACAAATAGGAGAACTCTGGAAACAGCCGGCACTCGCCCGTACGTTAACAGAAATAAGAGATCAGGGTCAAGACGGGTTTTATAAAGGTGTCGTTGCAGAAGAGATCATTCGTTTTATGGAAAAAAATGGAGGTATTATTACTATGGAAGACCTGGAGCGATACACCGCTGTGGAAAGGAAACCCATTAAAGGAACCTTCCATGGATATGATATCTACTCCATGCCGCCACCCAGCTCAGGAGGGGTAGCGCTTGTAGAAATGATGAACCTCATGGAGTTAGCAGACTTAGAATCTGTTGCATTCAATTCCACTGAATATGTGCACCTTCTGGCAGAAGTGATGCGAAGAGCTTATGCTGATAGAGCAGAGTATCTAGGTGATTCAGACTTTAATCTAGAGATGCCATTGAATCAACTAACGTCTAAAGCATTTGCCAAAAATCGATTTGATCAAATTGATAGAACTAAAGCCTCTGTAAGTGATTCCACTAAATTTGGGCAGCTATACGATGGAAAAAACACCACACACTTTTCTGTGGCTGACGCCTTCGGTAATGCGGTATCTCTTACCTATACTTTAGAAAGTTCCTACGGTTCAGGAATGGGGGCTAAAAAATTAGGATTCCTTTTTAATAACGAAATGGGGGATTTTAATCCAAAACCAGGTGACACTGATACCTCAGGTTTAATAGGAACAGACCCTAACCTTATTCAACCAGAAAAAAGAATGCTTTCCAGTATGACACCTACCATAGTTGCCAAAGATGGCAAACCTTATTTGATTATAGGAAGCCCTGGTGGAAGAACCATTATCAATACAGTTTTTCAGACAGTGTTGAATGTGATTGCTTACGACATGCCAGTAGATCAAGCAATTGAGGCTATGAAGATCCATCATCAGTGGTTGCCTGATGTGATTAAATACGAAAGGCACTTACTATCTCCAGATACACGCAAAGCTCTTGAAGCGATGAATCACATATTGGTTCCTGTAAATTCACTAGGGAGCTTGATGGGGATCCAAATTGATAGTTCTAACAATTTGATGATAGGAGCCTCTGATTCTTCCAGTCCAGATGGTGCAGCGGTAGGTTATTAATTGCAACTTAATAACACTCCACACTATTAAAGAACCTTACTTAAGGAACTCTAAAAGAGCTCTTTTTATTTAGATTCTTTTTATGTTTTAAATTGTCTATCACATCTCTAAATGACTATTGTTACTTTGGTATAGCTTTTTTTACTCCTTATGTTCAACTTAGGAATACCGATAATTATCGGTACCGTAGGAGTAATTGAAATAGAATATAAGAAGTATCATACCAGTATTGCTAGTCTGGTAATAGATTCATGTTCTTATTTAAATAGCCGAAATTTTAAAGTACTACCTCACTAAAAAGGAGTTAAAACTATATTTATTTTTTATATATCACATCATTCAACCTAAAGTTGCTTTAGGTTATGAACTTACATGTTTTTTATAACTTAATAAGAGCATGAATAAGTTGATCTGGCATAAAATTATGATGAAGTTGGATTCCAGCAACACAGAAAAACAGCTGATCAAACTGTCAAAAACAGTTTTATATCATGGAAATGGCTTTTAGATTATGCTTTCACAAACACCATACAGTGTTGCCATGGAAGATTACTTATGTTTTTTTCTAATTTAAAACCTGCCGCCTTAAATTCCTTAACAGCTTGTTTTTCGCTCATTTTATGAACTTCCTTAATAGGTACTCTGGCATCTTCAGCTCGATACTCAATTAAATAAACTTTACCACGAGCTCTCAATGCTTTTTTTATAGACGCTATCATTTCTTTTGGATATCTGAACTCATGGTATACATCTACCATCAAAACTTTATCTACCGAGTTTACAGCTAAGTTGACGCTCTTTTCGCTTCCTTTTACAACTTCTACATTATCAATCTTACCAGTATCAATACGATAATCCATGACTGCTAACATTTCATCTTGAATATCCACAGCATAAACAAATCCGTTTTTTGCTGCTGGAGCAATTTTAAAAACATGATAACCAGATCCTGCACCAATATCTGCAACTGTATTACCTGATTGGATATTCATGTTTTTTAACAGCTTGGAGGTGTTCTCTTCCTTTTCGCGTTCTGGGCGATCTAGCCAGTCCATTCCCTCATAACCCATCACGTAAGCAATTTCTCTCCCCATATACCACTTACCTGTACCATTAGGATCTCCTTTTTTATAGGTATAAGTATCGCCATGGCTTGTATTTTGAGCTATTGCCATACTAGAGAGGCATAGCAGCAGTAGTGTCGTGATTTTATTCATAGAAAAGGTCTTTATAGATTGGCATACAATAAGTCGTTTTATGTTAAAAACCTTAAAGGCACTATATCAAAGCCTTCTGTTGAGGCCTGAAAACTCTTTTTAGGATTTTGACAGGTATGAAAAAAATGATTGCATTTTTCAAATATTTAAACATTTGTGCAATAAAAAAACAAATGTCAAGTGCTCCAAAAAATAATTTTATAAAATTAATTCATTAGTGTCCGATAAAGTTTTTCCAATACCGTTAAACATGCTGCCATTGAGCAGTTTCAAAAGAAACTTTTATACAACCACCATGCTTTTGTCGTTCTTCATTATTTATGAAATGAATGCGCTTAGAATAGGAATAAATCAAATGATGATTACTGTTTTTCAGTTAGTTATAGTGTAGTCTATATGCTATGATCTTGGAGCGCAGCGATCTATGATCTTTTCTCGGACATTTGTGAAATCAATTATATGATCTCCTCAGTAATCTTAAAGCTTATAAAAAAATTATCGAGAAGCATTAGTATAGTTGTTTTGTAAAGACACAAAAAAATTAAATGTTCCTATATTTGTACTAAAGATGGCCGGTATTCACCTGTTGTGATAACTTATTTATACTGCCTTTCTTTCTTATCAACCCTTTCTGCTGAATAATAAAAATGACTAACCTACAAACTGCAATACGAACGACTTACTTCAGTATAGTCGGGAACATTGCTTTAGCTCTTATAAAAGGATTTGCTGGTTTCTTTGGAAACTCCTATGCGCTGATCGCAGATGCCATTGAATCAACAACTGATATTTTTGCTTCATTTTTAGTTTTATTAGGTTTTAAATACGCCAAAAGACCCGCAGACGAAAATCATCCCTATGGACATGGTAAAATTGAACCCTTAATCACATTTGCTGTAGTTGCTTTTCTTGTGGTCTCTGCTACCATAATAGCTTACGAGAGTATTCAAAACATTCAGACTCCCCATAAAGCTCCAAAATCTTGGACGTTAATTGTGTTAGGTCTGATCATCATCTGGAAAGAAGTCTCTTTTCACATTGTGATTAAGAAAAGTAAACAAACAAATAGTTCTTCTCTTAAAGCAGATGCTTGGCATCATAGAAGTGACGCTATAACATCTGTGATGGCTTTTATTGGAATTTCGATAGCCATCTTGTTTGGAAAAGGATATGAAACTGCTGATGACTGGGCGGCTCTGTTAGCATCTTCCTTTATTTTATATAATAGTTATTTGATTTTAAGACCCGCTTTAAGCGAGGTAATGGACGAGCAACTCTACGGTGATCTCATCAACGAAATTAGAATAAAATCCATAGAAGTAGAAGGTGTTTTAGGTACTGAGAAATGTTTTATCCGCAAAGCTGGGATGAAATTTAACGTGGATTTACATGCAATAATAGATGGGAGCATTTCTGTAAAGAAAGGGCATGACATTTCACATGATCTAAAAGACCATTTAAGAAACAAATTACCTAATTTAGGACATGTACTTATTCATATCGAACCAGATCAATAAGAAAGGTATTAGAGTCGTTTCTGATTTCTAACTGATTTCTCTTATATGTTTGAAAAAATATAAGTCTTCCAAAAACGCTATTTACCGGTTAGCTTTCACTTCATAAATCTACTTTTCATAAGCGACCTCTTTATTTTATTAAAACACTTGGAGTTCGTCAAAATATGATGAAAACGGAATATAATAGATGTATTTCAGCTTTTATTTAATGAAAACTAGCAAAATCACCAACTTGTCACCGACAAATTGGCGCTTAAATACTGTTATATAGAATATAAATTGTAGTTTTAATAGTAATTTGTATTATATATTTTGAATTCCGCAACTATTAGCGTATTCTCTTTAGGATACCTTAATTCTTTTAATTTAAAAATTCATTTAGGCACTTCTGTATAATACTTGCGGTTAATAAGATTCAATTAATATTGATAATGAATACCTTATAACATGAAAGTATTAGTAATTGGCGCAGGAAATATGGGCTTCACGTATTCTGAAGGAATGGCAAACTCGCCCTTGCTCTCAAAACAGAAACTTAGGATCTACGATACCGACCCTAATAAAATTAAAACACTAAATGAAGATGGAAGGTTTAATGTATACAGCAAACTAGAAGATTGTTTGCCTAAATCAGATATTGTATTTATCGCTGTAAAGCCTTACCACTGTGAAGCTTTATTCAACGAAATGAAATCCATGATCAATGAGGGGCAGTTATTTGTTTCCTTGATGGCTGGAGTCACTATTGAAACGATTCAAAATCAATTAGGTGTTCAAAAAGTGGTTAGAACCATGCCTAATTTACCAGCCCAAGTAGGTAAAGGGGTTACTTCTTATACAGAATCTGAGGAAGTTTCTCGTGTAGAACTTCTTATGGTACGTAACCTTATTGAAACCACAGGAGTTTCTATACATGTAGGCACGGAAAACTTTATTGATGCCTCCACCGGGATTTCTGGTAGTGGGCCAGCTTATGTATTTTATTTCATGCAATCTATGTTAGATGCAGCCCTTAAGATGGGGTTTTCAGATTACGATTCTAAAGTGTTAGTAGTCAATACCTTTGAGGGAGCTATAGAATTATTCAATCAAAGCAACATCTCTCCAGAGTCATGGATTGATAAAGTAGCATCCAAGGGAGGAACAACAAGAGCGGCTATTGACTCTATGGAAGACAATAACGTCAACGAGCTTATAAAGGAGGCTGCTTATGCAGCATTTGATAGAGCGGTAGAATTAGGAAAAGAATAATTATGGAACCCAAACTAATAGTAGTAAAGGTCGGCACAAACGTATTAACTAATAAAGACAACAGGATCTTAGGACCCGTTATTAAAGAATTAGTACGTCAGATTTCAGTTTTATATGAGCGTAACATCATGGTTGTGCTGGTGTCCTCTGGATCTGCTATTGCAGGAAAAGAAATTCTCGGTGATACTAAAATTGAGGATCCATCCATCAGAAGACAAGTGTACTCTGCAGTAGGACAGCCTAGAATGATGCGTCATTATTACAGTATTTTTCATGACTATGGAATGCGATGCGCACAGGTATTAGCCACTAAACGTGACTTTGATGCTGGATTGCACAGGAAAAACATGATCAATTGTTATGAAGGATTGCTCTCTGAAGGGGTCATTCCTATCGCAAATGAAGATGATGCTGTTTCCTTAACCATGTCCATGTTTTCCGACAATGACGAACTGGCTAGTTTAGTCGCAGAATTATTGGATGCAGATAAATTAATCATCTTATCGGATACCGATGGATTATACACGGGACATCCAGATGATGAAGATTCTACAATGATCAATGAAGTAACATCTGATCAAGATGTAGAACAATACGTGCAGGCTTCTAATAAAAAAGAAGGCGAAGGTAGAGGAGGAATGGGTTCTAAATTAAAGATCGCTAAAAGTACTGCTCAAAAAAACATCCCTACTTACATCGCTAATGGTAAACGCGAAAATGTCATTGTAGACATCATTGATGATAAAGAAGTGGGAACAAAATTTATACACTAATAAAGACATTCCAATAGATATGAAATTATTAAGCTCAGAAATAAAAAATCAAGTCCTCAACTCAATGATTACCATTATTGATAGAGAGCGTAAAGCTATTTTAGAGGCTAATAAAAAGGACTTAGAGGCTTTTAACAGAGAAGATCAAGCTCTTTATGATAGACTTGTGGTGAATGATGCCAAAATTAACGGTATGATCCAAGCCATCAAAGAAGTTCAGGCTCAAGAGGATCCTGTCGGACAAGAAATATCTGATTTAACTTTAGATAGCGGATTGAAAATCATCAACAAAACTGCTCCGTTTGGAACCATAATGATTATATATGAATCCAGACCAGATGTAACTATAGAAGCAGCTGTATTGGCTTTTAAAGCCAATAATAAAATTTTGTTGAAAGGTGGAAAAGAAGCCTTGAATAGCAACATCATTTTAGAACAATGTTGGCACGAAGCTTTAGAGGAAAATGGACTTTCTGCAGATTGGATCAAATTACTGCATTTAAAACGTGAGGAAACTCAAGAGTTCTTAAAAAATCCAACTGAAAAACTAGACCTTATTGTACCTAGAGGTGGGGAGCGTTTGATCAAGTTTGTCAAGGATAATGCCACCTGTGCTGTACTGATAAGTGGTCGCGGGAATAACTTTTTATATGTTGCAAAAGATGCCGATTGGGAAAAAACAATAAAAGTCATCGTAAATGCAAAAACGGATAAGATCTCAGGCTGTAATGCTTTAGATAAAGTCTTAATCGATAAAAACATTCCTAACTATCAGGATAAGGTGAAAGAACTACGCACCGTTTTGGCAAATTTAAAAGTGGAATTGGTAGTTGATGAAAACATAGGGGAAATTCTTCCTGAGGAAAATGTCATCTCCAGTCAAAAGATATGGTATGAAGAATTTTTAGCCATGAAACTATTAATTGCCGAAGTGGATAACGCCACTACCGCTATTGATATGATTAATAAATTTTCAGGAGGCCACTCAGCTGTGATACTTACAGAAGATAAAGAGTTGGCTAAAGTCTTTATGGAACAAGTAGATAATGCTGCAGTGTACCATAATGCCTCCACAAGATTCACTGACGGAGGTCAAATGGGAGTTGGCGCAGAATTAGCGATCAGTACCGATAAATTGCATCACAGAGGTCCATTAGGCCTGAAGCAGTTGGTGACCAATAAATATTATGTTTTTGGTGATGGTCATGTAAGGGTATAACCTGTTACCTCTCTATCACCGATTATTGGGTCCATTCTTTAGCAAATTAAGAAAGCTTGATACTCTATCAAAAGCCATCTCCAGCGAGATGGCTTTTTTATTTCTTAAGGTGCCGCAGTTGGTCTCGTTAAGCTTAATGGGCAATAGTTAGTTTTGGGCTGTAAAACTTATACATGTTCCGCTTTCGCGAAAGCGAGAAAACAACAATCCTATCTCATATAGGAAAGATCTTCAACATTCATAACCTTATAAACGCTGAGCTTAACTGCTACGGTACTTTCTACTTAAACGAAATACTACCAAACCAAAAGCTGTTACAATCAATGCCAGTAGAAATACATAGCTCATGATTAAATTGCTCCAGTTAGAGATCAAACCCAATAAAACAGGACCGACAAGAAACCCCATAAACCCTATTCCAGAAACAACTGAAATAGCGACAGATGTATTTAAACCTTTTGTTTTACCTGCTAATCTGAAAACCTCAGGGACGATTACAGAAATTCCCAAACCTAAGACACCAAAACCTAAAACAGTCGTGTAAAAATTGGAAACCAATATTAAAGAATAAGCCACCGCTGCGATGATCAAACCAAAACTTATAGACTTAATAGAACCTATTTTTTTACTGACACCATCTCCTAAAAACCTACCAAGAGTCATGGTAAGCGAAAAAATCACAAATCCAAAACCTGCCTGACTTTCTGAAACACGTACAATATCAAACAAAAATAAATTGCTCCAATGTTCCACCGCTCCCTCATTAAACATGATAATAAAGGCAATAATTGATAATCCTAATACAGGCTGTATGTTTTTAAATATATTGGTGTTTGCGCCACTCTTGTCTTCTTCAGCTTCGATAATATTTTTATAACTAGGTGATAATACCAAGGTGGATATGACGATGAAGGAAGACATTAACAACATATGGTAACTGGGGTTTGAAAATTGGAGGATTAGAAAACTGCCTATTCCTGCTCCGATAAAACCTCCTAAACTAAAAAAACCATGAGCTGCAGACATAAAGTTTTGCTGATCTCTTTTTTCTATTATGGAAACCAAGGCGTTCATTGACGTACCCGTAAAGCCAGAAAAAATACCAGTAAACAATAAGCTGCTACACAGTAAATAATAATTAGAGGCTAGTAAGGGTAAATTAAAAAATAAGGCCAAAAATAAGATGCCCACTTGAGTAGAACGACCGACCCCTATTTTGTTATTGATATAAGGCACAAAAGGGATGGAAATCAGTAAACCACAGGCAGTAAAAAATAAAGCCAATCCAATTTGTGAATCGTCCAATTCAAATTTCATTTTAATATGCGGCAAGTAAAGTATCCACGTGCCTATTAAAATATTAACTGATGAAAACACCCAAGAAGGAGCAAAATATTTTAAGTTGGAAAGAATGAGTTGAAGGGATTTCATTAACCAGATTTTTTTTTGCAAAGAAACAACACAGACGCCTTATCTAACCTTTTATTTTGAAGCTTATTTAAAAGGGCAATAGTACACTCGAAGTCAATAAAATACTAGCATTTATGAGCATTAATAGCAACTGCCAGTTCCTGTTTCCTGATTTTAAGGAATCCTAAAGAACCTGATCCATAAAAATCATTTTTATTATCTTACCATTAGGTAACAATCTACAAACTATATTCTTACACCTTTAAAGAATGGAATTATCTGCTGATTTTAAAAGAGCTCTACGACTATTTGTTTACTACTATTTCAATGGAACACTCGCCTATTTAGTAAAAGATGGTCAGTTACTTTCGGAGGTGGACTATGCTGTTCAACTCGCAAACCAGCCTAGCACTATGGAGCAAGTTTTTGCTATTTACACCAATAATATCAAAATGGACGAGATTGGTAATGTCATAAATCAAAAACATGCGATGAATAGAGCGGCACAATTCATTATTGCTGTATGTCATAGAAGTGAAGAAGCTTATAAGGTTATCCCCGAATTTGAGCCTTGGGAAATGGAATTGCATTGAAAGCTTCCAAAGAAATATCAAAATTACAATTACTTATGCCCTCTTTACTATCAAGCTAAATGAAATTTATTTAATTAAAAACATCAAGGCAACATTATAATTGTGCGTAAAAAAAAAGGATAGCCTATCGCCTATCCTTTTTTTACATCCTGTTTTCAGGAATCCTAAACGGCTTCTAAAACTGCTGCTTGTTCTTTTTTTACTTTTTTATTATCTGATTTTTTATCTGAAGACAATTTCCATTGCATGCCTTTTTGATAGGTTTTGACACGGTTATCATCTCTAGGATCCATAACCATTAAATAAATCCACTCCTGGTCTAATAGAGATTGGAGGTGTTCATTTCTAGATAAAATATCTATGATTACAGATAATGGCGCTTTGATAAGAACCGACAATCGAAGCGGCTGATGGTACATTTTTGAATCCGTTTCACTAACCGATTGTAATGGCAACCCCATTTTAAGATCTCCTCCGTTACCTTGAACCACCCCAAATTTTCCAGTAATATTATGGGTTATTTTAGAACCTCCACCGAAGGTTTTATTATCTACAGTCGAAAAGTAATAATGGTTATTGATCCATTGAGTGACCACCATAGGCCCCTGCATAATACCTTCTAAAGCTTGTCCAGTAAGATCTTGCTCCCAATCATATGAATGTAAAAAGCACCTGCTATTCAGGTTGGTGTTCTTTGTTAGAGCTCTTGGCGCCACTATAAAACCAGCGTTTTTAGCAAGTCCCCATTCTGGTCTTGTTTCCCCCCAATCGTTTGCTTTTCGCTCTGCTGTCGCTACTGAGTTTTCCACTCCTAACCTGTCTTTGGTAGCGGTTTGTTGTGCTTTCTTTAAACCTTCTTTTAACTGCTTTAGTTTTTCTTGATGAGAAACTGGAACAGCGGCATCAAAAATCTCAATGGCATCTGTTGTTGTATTGTGCTCTGCTCCTATAAATACCGTTTCATCAGGAATGACCAATTGGTACTTGGTGGATAAAACATCTCTTACTTCTTTCAAGTTGGCCAATTGAGCCAGCATACGCGCATTATGCCTTCCTGGACTTGCAGCACATGCGCCACAATCCAAACTGGATGCAAAAGGATTGTTTGCCGTATGACTTCCATGACCTGCAAAAACTACTAAGGGTGCAAAGTGGGTCCATCCTGTTAAATCAAAAGCCGATTTCACAATTCCTACTTTATCTTCAAATGGAATCCCTTGGTGTTCTTGAATTGCGCCCGTACAATTTATTTGTGGCTCTGCTAGATGTTCAAAAGAGGAGTTCTTTTTGTTCTTAAACCTGTATAATAAACCAGAAGATAGGGTGCGTCCCACCAAAGAAAACCCATAGAATAAACCAGCCCCTTCCACAAAACCAAAGGTCGATGGCAACATGTTTTTCATTCGTTTTAAGAAATATTCTTTAAATTTTGAAACTTCATTTTTCTTTTTAAAAGCAACCATATGTTCCTTCTGACCCGACGCAGCCATCTCAGTAACCTGATAGGCCGATCCTACAATCGGAGGACAAGATTTTCTAGTAATGTCATCTTCTAGATTGGTGTAATCCATAGCGATTCCGAAAAAACCTGCGTAACCAAAGGTTTCATAATCCCCTTGAGCTTCTACATGTCTTCTTATCAGTTCAGATCTGGTATCGATACAAAATACCAATTGCGCATCTGGGACAGAAGGGACACTTTGTGATGGAGGCGCATCGTTGATCGTTTGAAGCATTTGCTGTTGCCAGCTTTGTTCCCAAGCCTTCAACCATATATATTTGAGTTGAGAGTCCTTTTTTGAAGCGGTCAGATTTGTTTTTTGAACTAAAGAGATCTTTTGGTTATTGGCAATCCATAATCGCACTGCTAAATATTGCTCCAAACTTATAGGGAATTCTTTTTGCCAGTTGGAAGCTGCTTCTGTTCTGTAATTGATATACCCTGTCCAACCAGGTAAAGCGGCAAGATGTTGCGTAAAGATCTCTTGATGTTGATCTGCAGGATATTCTTTTAAAACTTCCATCAACGCCTCTATACTCGACTCGGGAATGTCTGAAATGCTTTTGATTCTTAAGCTTTTGTCGTATTTCGCTAGTTTTCGCCAGGCGTGGTAAAAGCCTTCTTCTTTTCCAGGCATCTGCCATTCAGCTAGGCCTTCATCCATAAAAGCCGCTAGCCATTTAGCCATCATGCAATCTAAGTCATGATGTGTGTTTACCTGCTCTAGGTTTTCACTTTCCATTTGACCTAAATAGAATTCTGGAGTTTCGGTAAATTTATTTTCTTTTAATACATCACGCAGTACTTCGTTATCTATTTCTCCTGTGCGCAAGGCTTGTTGAAATAATGCTGCTTTAGGAAAAACAGTTGCTTTTAAGTATTGCTTTGCGGTCCATACGGCTTCCGTAAAGTGTGAGTTTTCATATCCAGAAAGCGGATTAGAAGTCACAAAAGAGTACAATGGCCATGTTTTTCCAATCACCTTTGCTGCTTTTTCTATCTGATTAGAAATATCTGCTTCTTTCATTATGAGTTAGATTTATACATTAATACTGTTTTTTTATAAGGCTGGGATACGTTCATAAGTTTGACATACAACCAAGGTATTTGTTTATATACGCCAAGTTTCATGATGAAGAATCCTATTAAAAAGACAACTCCAAAAACAATTTGAAGTGTTGAAAGTGGCAATGCCTCAGAAACCTTAGGCATAGAACCCATAAGTACGGTAACCACATTATACATCAATCCATAAGCTCCTATACCCAGTAAGAAGAGCACCGGTGGTACTAGTAACTTTTGTCCTATGGACAAACTCTTTTCTTTTACCATATTATAGGTAACTTGACCTACAGTAATGGCAACAATAAGAGTTAAAAACATACCACTGTCATATGCTATTCCTTTCCCGGTAATCAAAGAAAAGAAGACTGCCGCCAGTGTTCCAAAAATTAAAACTAGTAAAACTTGTACTGGCTTGATGCGTATTTGCTCGGTACTTTTAGGTGCAGCATGTTGTATCTCTTCTCCTGAAGATAAAAATAAATAAGCCTTGTAAAAGCCGTGTAGTATCAAGTGAGCTACTGCTGCATTATAGAAACCTAAACCACATTGCATGATCATAAAACCCATTTGCGCAATGGTTGAACAAGCTAGTTTCTGTTTTACATTAACCTGTATAAGCTTAGTGAATTGGGCTAATATGGCCGTTAAACCACCCACTATCAATAAAACATCTTGGGTGTTAGAAGCAAAGATGAGCGATGCAAAAATGGCCAATAATATTCCAGATCCATTGACAAAACCTGCATGCATTAATGCAGATGCGGGTGTAGGCGATGTCATGGCAGAAAGCAACCAGCGATGAAAAGGATATATGGCCGATTGTATAATTGCTGCGGTAATGATACAAAGTGCTGCAATCAATAAAATATAATAAGGAGCCGTGTCTAGTTGAGGAGTAAGTTCACTTACCGAAAATGTATTGAATTGAAAAGCTAACAGTAACAAACCAGCTCCTAAGAAAAATGTTCCTGTTAAAAAATATCGCAATGTAAATCTTGAGGCTTCTCGAGCTTCTCCCCAATCTTTATCGACACCTATTAATCTAGACATTAAAAAACCCATGAAAAACCAGCTACCGATTAAAAAAAGAATGTGGTTGGAAATTACAAAGAGCATTACTGCTAGAGTAAACCCAAAACACAATATCATAAACTTGTTTTGGTACCTAAAGCCTTTCAGGTAATTAGTAGAATAGGTGCTGATTAAAGCACTGAAAAAGGTGACGGTAGACCAGATTAAAATACTGAAACCATTTATTTTAAACAGATTACCGATGGTTACTTCTGGAATATCTGGGTAAAAAAAAGAAAGTGTCAAAATGTTTAAAACAAATGACACCCATAATACTGCGCTTAGTGTTCGTGAAAGAATTTGAGAAGAGTTTGCCCCTGTGTCTTTTTCATTTGCGTAAACAAAGTCTGGTAGTAAGTTACTTTTAAAAGCCATAATTCATTGTTTGTTGATTTTTTATAAAGTCAGAGCAAATTTGTAATAATTTATCCATTAATTTTTATTTATTGTTTCTATGATATATATAATAAATATTTATACATTGAATGCATAGGAAATTGCGTTTTACACATCTGGCACTAGAAAATGCTGCCATAAAGAGCCTATGACACCCATATAGGACATTTGATTGTTGTAGTGATTTGCGCCATTAAAGACGCCGGCTGAGGCATTGAGCCGATTTATTTAATTTGTTGATGGTCTCGCTTTCGCGAAAGCGAAAAAAGCACACTCTTACTTTTATTGCAGCTACCAATATATTGTTGGACTACACCTATTGATCTAATGGCTACTTCAAAACGTTTTTTTAGATTTCCTAACAATGTGCTGCTCTGATTCTTCTCTTGTCCGCTCGATTTTAAAAAGGTCTCTTTATGTTTAAGATAATCTGTAACTCCTAAAAGCCTCTACCTCAATTTCTTTTTATCCATTAACAATAGCAAGCCTATATTTTTACAGCAGTTTTAACCAACTTAAATAACTAAGTAGACTTTATAATCAAATGATTTAACACAGCTAGCACTGAAGTTTTCCAACAAAAGCTAAAAGAACTGTTATATAAGGTATAAATTTGAGTGTTGAAGAAATTTAATTGACACCGATTTGTTTCTACATAATAAGAATCTAGAAAATTGATCTATATGACCTTAGATTACCCTACGATTTTATTTTTCTTAGCTTTAAATAATATATTTATTATTTTATTGTTCATCTATCAGTTTTTTTACCAACACAGAAAATGGTATTTACTGCTCTTTGCACTAGGAATTATGTTTCAAACAGCCGCTATAGTCATTTTCGGCAATAAAGAGGTGTTGTCTTTTTTACCTGTAATACGAATAAATAACTTCCTTTTGATTTCGAGTTTTGCGTTGACCTCCTATGGACTGGTTTCTTTTGATGGCAAAATCCGGAAAAACCTGTTATGGGTTTTTCTTGTTTGTGTATTTTTATTTTATTTCTCTATACTCATTGTTGAAGAAAATGATACCGCGCTTAGTGTCATACGAATCCTAGCTTGTTCTTTTTTCTATGCAGTGGGTGCCTTTTATCTTTTTAGTAATAAAAATAAATACAAGTTCTCTTTACTTTTAAGCGGTGTGCTTACCATTTATTCCTTATTTCAACTTTTTCGTGCGGTTCATATATCCCAGATAGATCGTCCTTATAATTTACTAGATGGCTCTACAGTAGATAATTGGCTTCTTATTATTTCGGTATTTGTAATCAGTACTATCAGTATAGGTTTTATAATGCTTTTAAACGAAATAGATCAAAAAACAATACTTGAAAAAAATATAAAAATTCGAGAAGATAAACTTAGACTTGAAGAATTAAACCTAAGTAAAAACAAGCTTTTTTCAATTATTTCTCACGATTTAAGGAACCCTTTTTCCAGCATAATTGGTCTCTCTGAGTTATTAAAGCACAGTACCGAAGATAAAGATATTGAAGAGTCTCAAAGCCTAGCATCAATGATACATACCACTGCAGAGAGCACACTTGTTTTACTTGATAATTTGTTAAACTGGACAAAATCTCAAACAGGTCAAATGAATTTTACTCCAGCAACATTTGATTTAAAGACTGCAGTGATACAAGTCTTAGGTACCCTAGAGCCTATTGCTCAAGTAAAAAACATATCATTAAACTATGATCAATCTATTCATACTGATATATATGCCGATGAAAATATGTTGAAAACAGTTTTACGCAACCTGATTTCCAACGCAATAAAATTTACCGATGCCAATGGAAAGATTCATATTCACGCCATTCATAAACCTGACTTGATCGAAATTAATGTGTCCGATAATGGAATTGGTATACATAAAGATTTCCAAGAGCAGTTGTTTGCAAAAAATGAAACGCATACCACTTCAGGAACAGCAAATGAAGTAGGCTCTGGTTTAGGTTTGTTAATTTGTAAAGAATTTGTAGAAAAGCACGATGGGCATATTTGGGTGGAAAGTGAAATTGGAGAAGGAAGCAAATTCAAGTTTAGCTTACCTCTAAAAAAGAAAATATAAAAAGAAGAAAAAGTCGGTAGCTTGGAAGGCAGAGGTAACATCCCGATAAGAAGTGTTGTGCACTGCTCTTAAAAAAGGGCTTCAAGCACCATCAAAAAATTTAATATTCTTAAAATTTCAACCAGCAGCCTTCTTGGATTTTAGAAGCCGGTTCCTTAAAATTACTTAATACTAATATTGCTGCACGATTAAAATGCAAGCAGGCTCTAGATGAATTTGTAAAAATGTCCTTTATGGACCTGCACCTGCCAGAAGGAGTTTCTACACAAACCATTAAGTAAAGAAGATATTAGCGCTATTATAAGCTTGAACTAAACAATGGCATCAGTCTTTTCAATCAGCTCCTTATACTGTCCACTTACTTACTATTAATCAAGTTTAGAGACAGCCACTCCTTACCAAAAGAATGTCTTAATTTATCGGTTGTCACCTAATTTTAAGCACTACCTTCTTCTACATAGTTGCCGATTTGTTTTAGCCTAACTGTATTCGTTTTCCTATTTTCTCAAGTTGCGTTTGAGCTTTTTTTAGATAAAAACAGCTTTTTTATATCTATTAAAAAGAAGAGTATCGACTCAACCATCAATATCATTTACCTACACTCAAAAGAACTCTCTTAAAATAGAAATAACAATAGGATTGTTTTTCAGAAAGTATTAAGGTTAAAGGGTTTTTATTTTTTTTTATCAATCAACTCTTTAACATTCAGTCTTATAAACTAATTTATTTTAAATATTAATGACTATCTTCATGAAGATTATTTTAATACACTTGGTGAAGGCAGTTGCGTTTTATAAGGTGTAAATGACGCTTCGTTTATCCATTAGAGACTCGACCCAATTCTTTTATGAAAAAATTAAATAAAAAATAAGATGAGTGATCAAGAAAAAACAGCAGCACCAAACAAATCGAACAAAGAACTCGCTTATCAAAACGAGGAAAAAGATAAACGTGCAGCCGAACTGGTGATAGCCAACAAAGAATTGGCTTATCAAAATGAAGAAAAAAAGAAAAGAGCTGTCGAACTTGTTATAGCTATTAAAGAACTGGCTTACCAAATTGAAGAAAAAAAGAAAAGAGCTGTCGAACTCGTTAAAGTCAACAAAGAACTTGCTTATCAGAGCGGAGAAAAAGAGAAACGCGCTTCAGAACTCCTTATAGCCAACAAAGAACTGGCTTATCAAAATAAAGAAAAAGAGAAACGTGCCGCAGAGCTCCTTATAGCCAACAAAGAACTTGCTTATCAAAATAAAGAAAAAGAGAAACGCGCAGCAGAGCTCCTTATAGCTAACAAAGAACTGGCTTATCAAAATAAAGAAAAAGAGAAACGCGCAGCAGAGCTCCTTATAGCTAACAAAGAACTGGCTTATCAAAATAAAGAAAAAGAGAAACGGGCAGCAGAGCTCCTTATAGCTAACAAAGAACTGGCTTATCAAAATAAAGAAAAAGAGAAACGCGCCGCAGAGCTCCTTATAGCTAACAAAGAACTGGCTTATCAAAATAAAGAAAAAGAGAAACGTGCCGCCGAATTAAGTCTTGCTAATGAAGAGCTTTCATTTCAAAACGTGGAAAATAAAAAAAGAGCTATCGAATTAAGCGACTCTTCAATACTAATTGACGAATTGCAAAACAGGGTAAAAGACACCCAAGATTTAGAGTCTTTTTCATATTCTGTATCACATGATTTACGCACACCCTTGCGCGCTATTAACGGATACGCAAAAATACTGGAAGAAGATTACAGCAATGTAATTGATACCGAAGGGAAACGATTGTTAGGCGTAGTGAGAAGCAATGCAAAACGAATGGGAATGCTTATAGACAGCCTACTTACCTTTTCTAGGTTAGGTCGAAAAGCAATTCAAAAATCCTGTATAGATATGAATATATTGGTTAAAAATGTTTTGTCTGAAATTTCAGCAAGTACGGTACACCAAGCCCAAATCAACTTTAACAATTTACTTCCAGCTGTAGCCGATTATAATTTATTACATCATGTCATCACTAATCTGCTCTCCAACGCCATTAAGTATTCTTCCAAAAAAGCAATGCCCGTAATAGAAATAAAATCTGTGCGAAAAAATGGAATGCTTGTGTATTCCATTAGTGACAACGGTACTGGATTTGATATGCAATATGTACATAAGTTATTTGGTGTATTTCATAGACTCCATTCTCATGAAGAATTCCCTGGCACAGGTATAGGACTAGCTATTGTTCACCGCATCATTGAAAAACACGATGGAAAGGTATGGGCTAATGGGAAAGAAGGGAAAGGCGCAACCTTCTATTTTAGCTTACCTGATAATGATATTAAAACAGCAGAAAAGAATAGCACAAATGAATGAATTTATGGAAAATAAAGCAGTCGATATCCTTCTTATAGAAGATAACATGAATGATGCAGAATTAACCATTCGCTCGCTTCGAAAAGCAAAGATCAATAATAAGCTGATACATCTTAAAAATGGTGCGGAAGCAATTGATTTTCTTTTTGGGAATAGGAACTTGGAAGGTAGAGAACATAAAATTCAACCAAAACTGATTTTGCTCGATTTAAAAATGCCGAAAATAGACGGGCTTGAAGTGCTCTCTCGTATAAAGTCAGACCCTCGCACTAAAGCAATTCCTGTGGTTATGCTTACCTCTTCCAAAGAGCATCCTGATATTGAGCGCGCTTATATGCTAGGTGCTAACAGTTACATTGTAAAGCCTGTTGAATATGACGAATTTGTAAAAACTGTTTCAAGTCTCAGCTTTTATTGGCTGCTAATGAATCAATCTCATGCTTAGAAATCACAACAAAGATCGATATCAATTTAAAAAAAAAATAAAAATACTTCACCTTGAAGATACTCCTTCCGACGCAGAGTTAATAGTGAGAGAACTGAAAAAGGGCAAAATTCAATTTGAAATTGTAATTGTTGCCAATAAAAAGGCCTTTAAAAATGCGCTCCAAAATTTTGATCCAGATATCCTTATTACTGACCACACCCTTCCTTCCTTTAATTCATTAGAAGCCATAAAAATAATAAAGCAAAGAGGTATGAAAATACCTGTCATACTAGTAACATCAACTGTATCTGACGAATTTGCCGTGGAGGTAATGAAAGCAGGAGCTGATGATTACATCCTTAAAGATCGCTTGCACCGTCTACCACAAGCAGTACGAAGTGCTATAGAGAAAAATAGCGTTAAGCAGAAGCTATACGAAAGTGAATTTTTTAATAAAGAAGTGCTTTCATCGCTCAGTGCACATATAGCTGTAATAGATCGTAATGGGGATTTATTAGCTGTAAATAAAGCTTGGAAGGATTTCGGAAATAAAAACGGAGTAGCATCTTTAAACAATATTTCGGCAGGAAGCAATTACTTTGATGTATGCAAGCAAGCTATAGAAAAGGGCGATCAAGATGCTGCAAAAGCATTAACTGGTATTCAATCCGTTCTCCATAAAGAAAAGGAACAGTTTGAAATGGAGTATGCTTGCCATACTCCCAAAAAACAACGATGGTTTCTTTTAAATGTGATCAATTTTGGGAAAGATACTTACAAAGTTATTATATCCCTTGAAGATATTACCATTCGCAAGCTTGCAGAGCAATCACTGCAGTTGTCTCGATCTAACTTAACCGCACTAATTGAAAACACAGATGCTATAATTTATTCCCTTGATACTAATTTCTGTTATATCACCTTCAATAAACTACTGCATGATACGCTGAAAAAAAATTACAACCTGAATATAAAAATTGGAGATAATGTATCCAGCTTTCTAAAAAAATTAGAACCAGAGGAGGTCAAGCATTGGAATAGAATGTATTCACAAGCTCTAAAAGGAAAAACGGTCAAATTTGAGAAAGAATTTACTATTGGTGAGTTATATCAATGCTCGAGTTTCTCCATCAACCCCATATGGAAAAACAAAACTGTAGTCGGGCTCTCTTGTTTTGTTTATGATATTACCAAACAAAAACTACAAGAAAAAGAAAAAGAGAAAATGACTGCCGATTTAATTCAGCGCAATCAAATTCTAAAACAATTCACCTTCATTATTTCTCATAACCTACGAGCCCCAACGGCTAATATTATAGGGTTTTCCGAAATTTTACAAGATGAAACACTCACTTTGCAAGAGCAAAAAGAATCTCTGATAGCAATTTCAACGTCGATTAAAGGTCTCGACACCATTATTAAAGACATCAGCAACATCTTACAAAGTGAAAACGAGGTTTACGCAGAAAAAGAATTCGTAAACTTTTCAGAACTTGTTGAAAATATCATGATAAGCTTAAGTAATATTATTGAAAAAAATAAGGTGCAGATCAATTTTGATTTTTCAGAAGTAGATAACATTTATTCCCTCAAAATTTATATCTATAGTATCTTTTATAACCTTATAAGCAACAGTATTAAGTACGGTAAACCAAATGTGCCACCACTGATAGAAATAAAAAGCAAAAAATCAAAAGGCAAAACAATTCTCGTCTTTAAAGACAATGGATTAGGTATTGACATGAAAACGAATAGCGATAAGGTTTTTGGACTTTACAATCGATTCCATTCTCATGTTGAAGGAAAAGGGGTAGGCTTATTCATGGTAAAAACTCAAGTAGAAGCGCTGGGCGGTATCATAACAATTGCTAGTGAACTCCAAAAAGGAACCACGTTTACTATAATCTTTAAAAATTTAAAAAAATGAAACCTGCACTAAAAAGGTTCCTCTTGATTGACGATGACGCGTTAAACAATTTACTTACAAAAATGATATTAAAAAAATCATTTAAGAATGTACTTATTCATGACTTTACGGTCCCTGAGGATGGATTAGGGTATATTAAATCAGAGCCAAGTCATAATCCCCTTGATGGAAAAACAACGCTATTTCTAGACATCAACATGCCTACTCTATCAGGATGGGAATTTCTCAAAGCATTGGAACTTTTTGATACTTCCATAAAAGAGCGGTACAATACTTACATGCTTTCATCCTCTATTAACCTAAACGACATCAACCTGGCAAAAGAACATCCTTATGTGAAGGGTTTTATTGAAAAACCACTTAACAAAACAAGCCTATCTAAAATATTTTAGGTAGGGTATAAATTTTGACTACTTTTCACACTTCTCTTTCCTAAAAAGGTTGTTACAAGTTAACTTTCTTAGGAAATATTTTTAATCTGTTTATTAAATACTTGATAGATATCAATTTATTATTGTTCGCCCTTTCGTTTTTAACATAAGTTAAATAAAAAAGACAGTTTTTTAATTTAACTTAAAAATTAATGTAAATACCTTAGATCAATTTGTCTGCCATTTAGGCCATGATAAAAGTGCTTAAAGTACTACTACTTCGCAAATAACTAAAAATATAAGTTCAGATAAAATGATAAAATTAAAAGGGAAAAATGCCTTTATAACAGGATCTAGTCGAGGTGTCGGACAACAAATTGCATTGGGACTTGCACAACTAGGCTGTCATGTTATACTACACGGAAGGAAAAAAGAAAACAATAAAGAAACGCTAGAGTTGTTAAAAGACTATTCAGTAAATACCTACAGTGTTTATGGTGACCTATCTGATGAAAATCAAATTAGTGATTTAATAGACCAAGTTAGAGCTTTACAAATACCCGTTGACATACTATACAACAACGCTGGAATAATGAGAGCTTATCGTGAAGATATATGGTCGCATACCACAGAAGACTGGCTGGAAACTTACAAAGTGAATGTTGTTGCCATGTACAAACTTTGTAGTGCCTTTATTCCTGCTATGATTGAAAATAATTTTGGCCGAGTGGTGAACACGACCTCTAGAATAATGGACCAGCCGCAACTAGCGCCTTATGGTGCCTCAAAATGGGCCGTAGATAAATTATCTCAAGACATCGCTGCTGCATTAGAGAAAACACCGGTACGTATTAATTATATGGATCCAAGTTGGTTAAGGACAGATCTAGGTGGTGAACATGCTGACAACCCGGTAGAAGCGGTGCTTCCTGGTGCCTTAGCTCCGCTTTTAATTGATGATGATGGGCCTAATGGTCAGTTTTTCTCTGCCATCGAGAACCAATCTTAGCTTGTCCCAACATCACATTGAGGTAAATGAATTAGGGACTCGATCAATAGAATATTTGTAGCATCCTAAAATGTATCATTCAAGTTGGTGTTTAAAATTCACAAATAGGCATAAAGCTCAGAAATCATTAATGAGTGTAATGCTTTGATCCATCTAAGCTACATTTCAACCTCTATGGAGTTTTTATTGGTGCGCTTTTTTATAGAAGCATACCACGAATTAGCAATTACGCAATCAATCAAAAAAAGAATTAATTTAAAGAAATGGTACTAATAATTGGAGGAGGTTTATCTGGCCTTTTAACAGGATATCGTCTAAAAAAAGAAGGTGTTCCATTTAAAATATTAGAAGCTAGAAATAGAGCTGGTGGGAGAATACATACTATTAATAGGGCTGACAATACACCCGTTGAAATGGGAGCCACATGGTTTACCCATCAACATAAATACTTAATCGCTCTATTAAAAGAATTGGAGCTGGATTATTTTGAACAACACATGGATAGTAGCCTTTTATTTCAATCCTCAAGCAACTCCCCTATACAATCAATAAAAACCCCTAGTCAACAACCTAGTTATAGAATTGCTGGAGGTACCTCGCACCTCATTGAAACCTTATTGGAACGACTAGATAAAAAAGATATCCTGCTTAATCAGCCTGTAAAGAGCATCAAGTACACTGTAAATTCTGTTCAAGTAACTGCAAATAAGGTTTTTGAGGGTCATCAAGTGGTTTTGGCCATTCCTCCAAAATTATGGTCCAAAAGAATCGACTTTGAGCCTAGCCTACCACAACAATTGATAGGTATTGCGCAACAAACACAGACATGGATGGAAGATTCTATTAAAGTTGCTTTGACCTATAGCCATCCTTTTTGGGAAGAAGAAAACCTATCTGGAACTTTTTACAGCCATTCAGGACCAATTACCGAATTGTATGATCATTGCAATCATAAAAGATCAAAATACGCCCTCTGCGGTTTCATTAATTCTAGTTTTAAAAACTTATCGTACAAGGATAGACGCGCGAGAGTGATCAACCAAATAAAGGAGGTTTTTGGAAATCAAGCAGAGGAGTTTATCGATTACCAAGAATGTGTCTGGAGCAAAGAAGAATACACTTTTCAGGCATCTAATGAGTTTGTTTATCCACATCAAAACAATGGGAATCCAATTTTCAGTAACTCATTTTTTGATAATAAATTATTTATTTCTAGCTCAGAATCAGCTGCAGAATCCGCTGGGTATATGGATGGTGCCGTATATGCAGCTCATAGGGTTGCTCAAAAAATCATAAATGCACAGCTCTAAATGCACTGTGATGAGCTGTTAAAAGCTCACATAATAAATCCTTGTAGAAGTTCTATTTGGCTTTTATTTTTTTAAGAGAGTACTTAAGCAAAATCACAAAACAACAATTGTCCCTAACTAAAACTTACACATGATTAAGCCCAAGGGTCGCAAGAATGAAAAAGAAAGATTAGAGGATATTAAATCCTATTCTATTTTAGACACCTTATCAGAAACGGATGAGGATGATATGACTGCTATCGCAGCAAAACTATGTGGAACTGAGATTTCTTTAATCAGTCTTATTGACGATAAGCGTCAATGGCTCAAATGACATCATGGAATAGATCTTAAAAAATCTCCTAGAGAAACTTGCCTTTTGTGCTGATACAATCAATGAGCAAGAAGGTATATCTATTATTCGAGATGCCAGGTAAGCCGAGCGATTTCATGACAACCCAATGGCTACAAGAAAGACTTCTATAGTCTTTTATGCTGGAGGTCCTATAATGACCGACAATGATTTTCCTAATGTATGAATTAGGTCGCATCAAGAATATTTCAATAAAGAAGCCCTGGAAGCAATGACCCGAGTACGCTAGAAAATAGCAAAGCTTTTGAACAAAATCTAGAATTAGAAAATGAAACAAAAAAGGGCTCCTAAATTACTTTCTAGAGCTGTATGGCAGCTGGTTCTATGAAAACATATAACGGTCACCTCTATCTTGTGAGGACAAGTTAGAAATAACAGTAGAAAAGAAAACTTCCCTGTGATGTATATCAGAGGGAAGTTTATATTTTATAAAACATGCTGACTCTAGTGGTATGCCTGAAAAATAAGGAACCGCTCTCCCTATTACCTGCAAATAAAACACAGGTAGTCGAGTCTTTTCAAGTAAACTGTTTTTCTTTAGATTACATATCTGATTTAACCGGAGTTGTAGTGGTACTCATATCACGTACACACACATATTTTCCATCGCGTTTCTCAAAATAAGACATGTAATTTCCATTTTGCAATTCGTTCCCATCAGTATCAAATTCGGTCCAAGAGCCGACCTCAATAGCGGTATCACCCTCAGCAAAAAGATCTACAATTTTGTAGACATTGTAAGTTCCAGTGGTATCACTAGCAATACTCATGGCTATACTTTCTTGAATGGCTGCTTTACCTTTAATTGGTTCTTTATTGCGGCTGTAACTTACGGCATTCTCACTGTAATAGTTAGCTACGGCAGCAGCATCTTTAGCTTTTTCCCCTGCTGCATAAGCGTCTTCTAGAGCTTGAATTTCAATTTTAACTTGTTCCATATCCAGCGCTTCTTCTTCTTTTTCCTTAGTAGAACAAGCCGTGATAATTAAAATAAAAAAGGATAAAACTGTAAATAATTTCATGGTTTTTTTCATGATCATTGGTTTTGGTTAGCTATAAAGATACCAATTCAACCCGTTAATAAAACTATTTAGCGATTTTTTTATTTTTATATAATTGAACAACAATTGTTTACAAACAAAAACATGCGTAAACAATTGATTTGCTTACTTCAACTTATAAAGTCTCTACAGGTTTCAATTGTTTATACCTAAGAGGTTTAAAGCTATAAATTCTTTGCTGGTTTCGCTTTCGCGAAAGCGATAAAAATACCAGCATCATTGATAATTAAAAAAGGAATAGGTGAAAATAGAAAACCCAGATAAATGAAGCATTCAATTAGTAAAAGCAACGAACCCTGGATGTTGGTTTAACGTTTTTGAAGAAATGTATAACCAAAATCTAATTGGTACAAATGGACTTGCCAATGTGGCAATGCGAGTGGGATTCCACAAAATGAAAAACAATCAAATAAACAAGTCAAGAAGTATTGCGGTGGCGAAAACAAGGATTTCAGCCGCGTTTTAGTTACTAAACTTAAAGTGTATTATGTTAGTTAAAAAAATCACAGCTCTTCTGACATTTTATTGGTTAAATTCCAGTTTTAGTGCTTGAAAATCTCTTTTGATTATTTATTATTCAAAAACACTTTGCTCTTTTTACTTAGTAGTTCAAGAAATTCAATTTCGTTACCATAATTTAATAGATTAAAATCAAATGTATCGTCCTCTACATACCTAATGAACTCTTCTACTCGATGCTCTGGTATATCAAAATTTTCTGCTAATAAAGTAGAACCTAAGTAATACTTGATAGACTTTACAGGAACTTCTGGAACCCCAGCAGCTTTCTTGTCTACAACCTCAGATCTAAATAGTGGAATTAATAATTGATCCACTACATTAATGACATTCAAACCAGTTACCATGGTCTTGGCATTAGAGACCACAGCTATATTTTCTATTTGCTTTTTATTATTACCAGTAAAATCTATTTCTTTATCTTTTATTCCAAAATAGAGCACATTTGACTTCAATTGATAGGAGTTTGCCTTTTTTAAATCATTATTAATGTTACCTGATAGTTTATTGGTTTTTACGATGACTTCATCTAACTTATTCACTTCTTCAATTAAGAAAATAAGCATCTTCTTAGATTTTAAGATAGATGAACTCACTTTTACATCAAAGTTTTGATATTCTACAGCTCTTACTTCTATAAGATCGTTTAAAGCCACTTCAATTTGAAACGCTCCTTTTTCATTTGTAGTTGCACCTATTTTTGAAGCAGTATTGTAAATAGTGATTCCTTTTATATCACTTCCTTCGACTATAATTTTTCCATCGACTTTTTCTCTTATGATATCTTGTGATGTAGCCATAAGGCTCCAACAAAAAACGAATAATGGCAGTAGTATTTTCATGGTGTTATATCTCATATAAAGATAGTTTCTAAAACGTCTGTAGAAAGTATGATTAACTATAAACTTGCATTAAATATCATTATCCTGTCGATCAATTTAAACTATAGATAGGATCAATTAGCATCTATGAATACCCTTATAGAATTAAAATCTCTTTGTGGAAGCGTCTAGAATAATCAAAATATAGGTTGACCTTTCCGTCTTAAAAAAAACCTGTTATGGAGGTCACAACTCAAGTTTTTTGTTCTTAAACTACGATCATCACTATTGCAATAACCCTTTTAATAACAGCCGCTGTATTTTTTTCTTATCTAGTAAAACACCAACATCATTGCTCCTTAAATGAGCAATAGATGAAAACAGAAAACTTAGATAAGTGAAACATACAACTCGCACAAGCAGTTAACCTTAGACACTTGTTTAACGTTTTTGAAGAACTGTATAACAAGAAAATTCCTATATTCCATCTTTATTTGTTGAACTAATGCGCACTACCCTATGAATATTCCAGAAAAGTATCAAATCAAAGACATTATAGCTCAAAAATTCTACCTAGTCAACGGGGAATTAAGACAATGGAATGGCGAAAGTTCTCAAGTATTCTCCAGCATATCTTCAACAGAGACCTATCAACCTACTCTATTGGGTAGTATCCCTAACTTAGGCGAAAAAGAGGCTATCGAATCGCTAGATGCTGCCGTTGCAGCTTATGATAGAGGCCAAGGTTTATGGCCTACTATGAAAGTTGAAGACCGTATTTCTTGTATGAAAAAGTTTGTGGAACAAATGAAAACAAAGCGAGCAGCAGTTGTGAAATTGTTGATGTGGGAAATAGGCAAAAACTTACCAGACTCTGAAAAAGAGTTTGATAGAACAGTAGACTATATCTACGATACTATTGAAGATTACAAACAAATGGATCGTGATAGCGCAAAATTTGAAAAACATAGCGGTGTCAATGCACATATAAGAAGAGGACCTCTTGGAGTTGTATTGTGTCTTGGGCCTTATAATTACCCATTAAACGAAACCTTTGCCCTTTTAATTCCCGCGTTGATCATGGGTAATACGGCTATCTTTAAACCCGCAAAATTTGGAGTGCTTTTGTTATGCCCACTATTAGAGGCCTTTCAAAATAGTTTTCCAAAAGGAGTGGTCAATATTATTTTTGGAAGAGGAAGAACCGTAGCAAATCCAATCATGAAGGATGGACGTGTTGATGTGCTCGCACTTATAGGTCATAGTAATTCGGCAAATGCCTTACAAAGCGTACACCCTAAAAGTAATCGATTGCGTATGGTGCTGGGATTAGAAGCAAAAAACCCAGCAATTGTATTGGAAGATGCCGACTTAGATTTGGCCATAGACGAATGTATCGCAGGAACCACATCATTTAATGGTCAGCGTTGTACCGCTCTTAAAGTATTGTACGTTCATGAATCGGTAGTTGAGGAGTTTAACAAACGTTTCTCTCAAAAAGTAGATGCTCTAAAATTTGGGAATCCATGGGAAGACGGAGCTCAATTAACCCCTTTACCAGAACCTAATAAACCTGCTTATATACAAGAGTTGATTGATGATGCTTTAGAAAAAGGAGGGAAAATCATCAATCAAAAAGGAGGCGTAACCACTGATAATTATATCTTCCCAGCTGTAGTCTATCCAGTAACAAAAAACATGCGCGTGTATGAAGAGGAGCAATTTGGACCAATTATTCCTATCATCTCCTTTTCAGATATTGAAGAACCATTAGATGACATGGCGGCATCTAATTATGGACAGCAAGTCAGCTTATTTGGGAAAGATGTGCAAACACTAGCACCACTCATAGATACGTTGGTGAATTTAGTTTGCCGTGTGAACCTGAACAGCTCCTGTCAGCGTGGACCAGATGTATATCCATTTACGGGAAGAAAAGACTCTGCTGTTGGTACCTTAAGTGTTCATGATGCCTTGCGCTCCTTTTCTATTAGAACATTTTTGGCGTCTAAAGACAATGCGTATAACAATGCCATTTTAAAGAACTTGATGGATGCAAAGGCATCCAATTTTGTAAGTACTGATTACCTGCTTTAAGAAGCAGCCTAGAATTTTTAACATTGGTTTTCAAAACAATTATGGCGACCTTTTTATGATCGACAAAAACTGATGACTTATTTAAGGGTCCCTATTTTAAAACAGGGAACCTTAAATTTATACAGCACTAGGACGAAGTAATCTCTAAAGAAATACTTTTAAAACATATAACGCACTCCTATTATCATCTAGAAATACAATGCCTGTGCAGTAAGGTTGTTTGAAAATATATTTCTAAAATTCGCCTTCCAGATCGCCTTCTAGATCTTCTTATACATACTTACGCTATTAGGAGCTATCAAAATTCAATAAAAACCAATCTTCTATGATTCTCGCTATAGGATGAGTTGCTGCATTAGATTACATGCCACTACTTGAAGTGAAACCTTATTCCAAACCCAGCTTTTAGAAATCACTTTAACGCGACTAAATATGATGTTTATTAAATATACCCCTATATAAAACAGGGTCTCTTTTCTAAAATGATTAAATATAACAAGACACCCCCTTAAATTTATATCATAATCCTTTCAGATTTTATATAAATAACAGAACTTCCCCAAATAATTTAAAATATAAAATCATGATTGTTGGTATTCCTAAAGAGATTAAAAACAACGAAAGCAGAGTCGGCATGACACCTGCTGGAGTTTTTGAATTAGTAAAAAACAAGCATACGGTATACGTACAATCAAATGCTGGGGATGGTAGTGGTTTTTTAAATGATGATTATATAGAAGCCGGAGCTTTAATTCTCGATACTATTGATCAAGTTTATGCGTTAAGCGAGATGATCGTAAAGGTTAAAGAACCTATTGACGAGGAATACGCTTTTATAAAGGAAGGTCAGATCGTGTTTACCTACTTCCATTTTGCCTCCAGTGAGCCATTGACAAAAGCCATGATTAAAGCAAAGGCGATTTGTATTGCTTATGAAACTGTTGAAGACAATGAAGGCACTTTACCCCTACTAACCCCTATGTCTGAAGTAGCCGGAAGGTTAGCCATACAACAAGGTGCTAAATATTTAGAAAAACCAGTAAAAGGACGCGGTGTTCTCTTAGGAGGTGTGCCAGGTGTGGCCCCAGGTAAAGTTTTGGTTCTAGGCGCTGGTGTTGTAGGTATACAAGCCGCAAAAATGGCCGCAGGTCTAGGAGCTCATGTTACTATTATGGATATCAACATGAAACGCTTGCGTTATGTAAACGATGTCATGCCACCTCACGTGGTTACAGAGTTCTCCAACGAATTTAATATTAGAAAACATATCAAAACTCATGATTTGATCATTGGAGGTGTGCTACTTAAAGGCGCTAAAGCTCCTAACTTAATTACGCGAGATATGCTTAAAGAAATGCGTCCAGGAACCGTGATTGTAGATGTCGCAGTAGATCAAGGTGGCTGTGTAGAAACCACTAAACCCACCACGCATGAAGACCCTGTATATATCATTGATGATGTGGTGCATTATTGTGTAGCTAATATGCCTGGAGCAGTTCCTTGCACCTCTACAATTGCATTGACTAATGTCACGCTACCCTTTGTATTGAAGTTAGCAAATATGGGTTGGAAAGCTGCTTGTGAAAAAGATGCTTACCTTAAAAAAGGACTGAATATCATCTCTGGTAAAGTAGTTTATCAAGAGATTAACGAAGCCTTCGGCTGGTCAAAAATTTACAAGGTGAGATGACGTACTCCATTTGAAACAGGTATATCTAACTTAAGGCACTCTAAAAAACGTTTTAAGTAGTCAAGTACTAGCTCGATTAAGGTTTTTAATAGTTCAGACCTAGTGACAATAGATTACGCTAAGTTCTTTTTTTTTATAAAAATGATAAGAGAAGGAAGTTGCTCAATTACAATAATACCGCACTTTCAATTTTACTCACCACAGCCTGCGCCGCAGCCTTACCATTCAACATGGCCGCATTCAAAGAGCCATTACTTAAATGGTCCCCTGCTAGGAATATATGTTCTGTCAATTGTGTTTCTGACGCAGTCATGGAATAATTCAAGGAGTCCAATTGAGGCAATGCTTTTTTAATATGATGTAATTGAATAAATTCAGTGGCTTTAATTCCCGTTTCTTCTCTCAATTCTTTGATCACACGCTCCGCAAGTTGTTGATCAGTTAATCGATGCTTTTTAATAACGGATACACTGATCACGATCCTGTGATTTTCAAAAACATCTTGTAAAAAATGAAAATTATTAATCAAGACCTCTTCGTTTGATATTAAACCTATGATAGCCTCGTCAAAACCAGCATGGTCTGTTTCAAAATAGAGCACCGTTACTTGATGCCATGGAATCATTTCTTTAGGTAAATTAGGAACTATATCACCAGCTGGGGCTGCAACAATAGTGTAATCTGACAAAAACTTTTCTCCATTTTCCAATGTGATTTCATTTCCTAAGACGTTAGTTACTTTTTGTTTTAGCTGAATAGATCCTGCTGTTAACTTAGAAGCCAGTTGCTCTGGAATTGCTTTTATACCGCCAGCGGGTATGGTGGCATTCCCTTCGGTAAACATTTTGAAGACAAATTCAAACATGCGGCTGCTGGTTGCCAACTCGGTTTCTAAGAATATCCCTGCATAAAAAGGGGTGAAGAAACTGGTTATCATTTTTTGAGAAAACCCGTATTCTTCTAAGTAGGTTTTTGTGGTAGTTTCTGGAGAAGCAAACACCTCTTGAAGTGTTTTTTGTTTTAGCTTTCGCGAAAGCGAGAACACCAACCATTTATCTTTTAAAGATCCCACTCCCGCAACTAAGGTGCTCCATAAAAAGCTGTAATCTCTAGAAGCATCACCAAGCCTGTAAGACTTACCGTCTTTAAAAATTATGGAACCAGGAACAAATTTGCGCAACTTTAAGGCCTCTACATCTAGAAATTCATGTACTGCAGGATAGGCGTCCAGCATCACCTGAAAACCCTGATCGAGTATTAACCCATTTTTAATAACACTATTTACGCGTCCTCCCACAAATGAATTGGCATCATATATGGTTGATTTATAACCAGCGTTTTGTAAAGTTAAAGCAGCAGTTAGACCACTAACTCCGGCACCTATAATAGTAATTTGAGGTTGGCTTTTTTCCATAGGGCAAAAATAATCTAGAGCAGGAGATTTCAAAGGCTTTAATGTATACTTAACACATCATATTATAAAATAAACTTGATTTTTAATTGGACTGCGCTGCTTTTCAACCCAATAATTATCATTTCATTAGGAGTTAAAAATGGTGGCGTTAGTAATTCTGACTTACATTTGTCGCACCAAAATAAACGTGTTACAAAAAATGCTTAGATTCTTCAAGTACTTAGCTTTAATAGAAGGCTACTCCTTTCTATTCATCCTATTCCTTACTATGCCTCTTAAGTATTTAGGCGGCGTGCTATTACCCAATAAAATCATGGGAATGGCTCATGGGATTCTTTTTTTAAGTTATGTGGTCGTTGCCATAGTGCTGAGCCAATTGTTAAAATGGAACTTCAAAAAACTACTGATCGTTCTCGCGATGTCGGTTGTTCCTTTTGGGACATTCTGGATGGAAGATGTTTACATAAAAGAAGATCTAAAAGCTATTTCTTAATCCATATCAAAGCCTTTCCCTTTCATACGATTATGCTGGTACTCTACTTCAGTTTTACCGTGTGCTGCTGGTTTACCGTCCTCACCTAGATTCACTAGAATGATACTCTCGATGGTAATAATGGTGGCATAGGTCATCTTATTGCGTACAATACATCTTAAGTCGATAGAACTATTACCGAATTTATTCACCCCTATTCCTATTTCTACAATATCGCCCGGTTTTGCACTGGCTATAAAATTGATTTCACTCATATATTTAGTAACCACTTTCTGATTCTCTAATTGGATAACGGTATAGAGCGCTGCTTCCTCATCAATCCATTCCAGTAACCTTCCTCCGAAGAGGGTTCCGTTGGGGTTCAAGTCTCCTGGTTTAATCCATTTTCTAGTGTGAAAATTCATATCGTATAGTTTGTAATCAAAGATACATTTGATCTAGCTGAAAAACCTATTTTTGCTAGATGAAACATATTTCTAGTCCCAATAACGCGATCATACGTCATGTAGAGCAACTGCAGCGTAAAAGCAAAACACGTAAGAAAGAAGGGCTTTTTATTATTGAAGGACAACGCGAAGTGATTCTGGCCGCTCGTGGAGGTTTTGTAATGGATCAATTATTGATTTGTGGGCCTATCCTACTCCATAAAGATCAATTTACAAAAGAAGAGGTGTATTCATTTTTAGAAATGGATCAACATCCTGAGATCATATCTGTTACTCAAGAAGTCTATGAAAAGATGGCTTATCGCATTGGAACTGAAGGTTGTATCGCTTTCGCGAAAGCGAAATCACAACAATTAGCAGATCTCCAATTAACAGAAAAACCATTAATCCTTATAGCCGAGTCTACCGAAAAACCAGGAAATATAGGTGCTTTATTAAGAACAGCCGATGCTGCAAAAGTAGATGCGGTCATCATTGCTAACCCCACAGCAGATTTATACAACCCCAATGTCATACGCTCTAGTGTAGGTTGTGTATTCACAGTACCTACAGCTGTAGCTAGCACAAAAGAAGTTATAGAGTTCTTAAAAAGAAACGCTATCGATCTTTATGCAGCCACCTTGCAAAGCAGTGAACGCTACGATCAGATCGATTACAGAAATCCTAGCGCTATAGCTGTAGGAACAGAAGCTACAGGATTATCTGAAGAAATGAGAGCTGCTGCAAGAACAAATATCATCATACCCATGTCGGGCGAGATAGATTCTATGAACGTATCTGTAAGCGCTGCTATCCTCATCTTTGAGGCAAAAAGACAACGCAATTTTATTTAAAATCATACCACAACTATTTACATGACTGCAACTAGCATATTTTACATCATCATAGGAATACTCGTTTTTGATTTTTTATTAGAACGCATTTTAGGCTTTCTCAATTACACTTGGTATTCAAAGGCCATTCCTGAAGAACTAGCAGATGTCTATGATCAAGCAGCATATGAAAAATCTCAAGAATACAAAAAGACTAATTTTAGATTTGGATTGATTTCAAGCACTTTTTCATTCCTAGGGATTTTATTGTTTTTATACTTCAAAGGTTTTGCTATAGTAGATGAAATCGCTAGAAACTATGCATCAAATCAAATCCTGGTAGCTCTGTTGTTTTTTGGAATTATTATGCTGGCGAGTGAGCTTATTTCATTGCCTTTTTCTATTCATTCTACCTTTGTAATTGAGGAAAAATTTGGTTTTAATACAACAACCGTAAAAACTTTTATTTTAGATAAAATCAAAGGTTACCTCTTGACCGCCCTCTTGGGTGGTGGTATGCTTTCTTTAATTATTCTTTGTTATGATTGGGCTGGAGTTAATTTCTGGTGGTATGTATGGATTTTGATATTTGTAATATCCCTATTTATGAATATGTTTTATGCTAAATTATTTGTGCCTCTTTTTAACAAACAAGTACCTCTAGAAGAAGGGGATTTAAAAAATAAAATCAGTGATTATGCCGCTAGTGTAGGCTTTCAATTGGACAAGGTTTTTGTAATTGACGGGAGTAAACGGTCTACAAAGGCAAATGCTTATTTTAGTGGTTTCGGTAGTGAGAAAAGAGTTACTTTATACGACACTTTGATAGAACAATTAACGGAGGAGGAGATTGTTGCAGTACTAGCTCATGAAGTAGGTCATTACAAAAGAAAGCATATTATTTACAATTTGATAGCAGGAACGCTAACGACCGGTTTCACACTTTGGCTGTTTTCCTTATTTGTGGACAGCAGTTTATTATCTGAGGCGTTAGGAGTTAATCTTTCCTCTTTTCATATAGGACTGGTGGCTTTTGGATTGCTTTACTCCCCTATTTCTACACTTACTGGCATGGTGATGAGTTTATTATCGAGAAGATTTGAATATCAAGCCGATTATTACGCAAAGGACACCTATAAAAAAGAACCTCTTATCAGTGGTTTAAAAACACTTTCTAAAACTAGTTTAAGCAATCTAACTCCGCATCCAGCATACGTTTGGTTTCATTATTCGCATCCAAGTTTACAACAACGTATTACTGCTATGAATAGCGATGTCGTTTATTAGGTTTATGAGTACGTAAGTTGCTCTAAAAGTATAAGAAAGGGAGCCGTTTAGAAATTAATTTATTGCCTTCGCGCAATTGAACACCTAACAGTAAGTAACAAAATAAAGGCCATGAAACTAAAAACAAGAATTCTTTTTGCTCTCATCGCTTGTCTTACCTTAGGACTAGCACCTTTCCAACCTGAACCTCATATATGGGGTAAAATGAAATGGATTGCTGGTGGCGCAAAAGGAATGGGATTTATGGATTATTGGGACACCTTTCTTCACGGTATACCATGGCTGTTTCTTAGTTACTTTTTGACTCTTGCATTGTTGAGAAAAAAGTGATAATTTAGAATGGGTAATTTCCTGACTACTTTACAGAAATAAATCCCTTCTTATTGATCACTATAACTTGACATGACATGAAGAATCTTAAAATCACAGGCTTATTAGTCTTTTTATTTGTAAACGTGCTAAACGCACAGTCACAGACCACTCATCAATCTGAAAAATACCACATTCAGTTTACTACTACTCAAGATGTAGCTACTTACGAGACCGAGTCTGATCGGGTTATAGGTTTTGAGAATGACGATTTTGCAGTAGATATTGAGGTTTTTAAATTATCTGAGGTAAGCGCTGATTATTTAGATGATTTAAAAAAGACCACAAGAATAATTGCTAGTCAGTTAGCACTTAGTGATGTGCAACAAGCAATTCCATTAGCTAATGTAAGTAGTGGTTATTATGTAAGAGCAACAGATATTGATGGTGAAGAGGACACACCTGTCTTTGTAGGAGTTATCTATAATAAAACGAAACAATTAATTTACGAAATAACAGTCTATTGTTACGACCTTAACTTAAGTGCAGGCCGTAAAACTATAGAGAGCTTTAACCTTCTTGAATAAAAAAAATCCTTTATAATTTCAACATATAATTAACGTAACAAATAAGGGATTTACTGTAATTTGTGAACATGAAAACTTTTGATCTCCTGCTCTATTTTACTATAGTTTCTTTCCTCTTTTTCGGACTGAACTGCATGCTCAACCCACGCATGAGATTGGAATTCAACAGGTACGGCTTGAACACCTTACAACGCTTACTCACTGGTATCCTTCAGGTAATGGGAGCAGCAGGTTTAACTTATGGAATCTTTAATGCAAAAGTAGGTGTAGCCGCCTCTGCAGGCTTGTGTTTATTAATGTTTTTTGGATTAATTGTGAGGATAAAAATAAAGGATGGTGTTTATAAATCGTCTCCAGCACTTGTTTTTATGGTTATTAGCGGTATTATTTGTTACCACTTTATAAAGGCGGTTTAAGTGAAGAAAAATAAAGACGATTAAAGAACCTCATAGGCCCGATAGCAGAAACTTAGAGAGCAAGCAGTTTTTCAATCAATGATAAAGGCAGGATTCCTAATTCATTAACTTTTAAGTACTCTAATATCGTTAGTTTCTATAAAAAACAGTATCGTCCGACAAACGATAATAGAATATAAACTACACTATAACTAACTGAAAAACAGTAATTATCATTTGATGTGCTCCTATTCTAATCGTATTAATTTCGTAAATAATGAAGAATGAAAAAAGCAGGGTGATTTTATTAAGATTTCTTTGAAACTCCTTAATAGCAATATGTTTCACCGTATTGAAGAAACCTTATCGAACACCAATGATAAAAAAATATGTAGCGATTTATTGACCAATAAAAATGGTAATTACAGAAAGCACTAAAAACAATGCCGCTGGAAATGACTTTTTAATAGGATCGCCTATTTTAAAATGCATAAAAATAGCTCCAGTCATAAGAACAGCGATACCCAAGGCACCTGTATATTCTGTTATTGGGAAAAATATAGAAATAAGTAGTAATAATGCAAAAAGACTCTTTAGAGTTCCCACAATAATCATAGCGTTTTTTGAAAGACCGTAAGTAGCAAATTCTTCTTCCATACTGGACGCATTTGCTCCACGCCATGGGGTGCTTTTATTTCTATTCAAAAGCCATACATTGAGGATACTAAACCCTACGCCTAGTTTAATAATGATTTCTACTATCTGGATAAATGACATTTTTTTTTATTTTAGGAAAGATAAAAATTAACGGTCACTTTGAGATACAAATTTATCCTAATAAATAAATTTTTAACACCTTTTATAAGAGCTGTACGTTGAAACCCCTCCCATTAAATATAAAGTTTATTTATTTAAGAAATTAAAAGCGAAACCATCATGCATAACCTATACTCCTGCACGTGACTGTTCCTCTAGAACCTGTTGGGCAAAGTATTCACAGCTTGCAAAAGTCTCTTTAACATGCTTTAAGGTAGTTCGAGGATTGATAAGGCACATACGCAGTACCACTTGATCCATTAAAACGGTGGTCACTAGTAGCGCTTCTTTTGACGCAATGACTCTTCTAGATATTTCCTGATTGAGGGCGTCCAGCTCTTTGTCCTCTAAATTCAAATGAATAGGATTATATCTAAAGTTAATGATCGCAAGAGTTGCAGGTGACACTACTTCCCATAACGAACTTTTTCTCAACATAGCTTCTACCTCTTCTGCTATATCTATATTATAGGTTACTGCTTTTTTAAAAGCTTGTAATCCGAAAGTTTTTAAAGACATATAAAACTTCAATGCACGAAATCTTCTGGTAAGCTGGATTCCATGATCATAGAAGTTAATTTCTGAAGTGTTGCCTTCAATATCTCTTAGATATTCTGGTTTTTCAACAAAGGTGTCGTGTAGCCACTTACTCTTGCGCACTAACAAGCAACCCATTTCATAAGGTTGGAACAGCCATTTATGTGGGTCGATGGTTAGTGAATCTGCTTTTTCAATTCCCTTTAATGCCTTACTTCCTTTGGTAGATAATATCGCTGCACCTCCATAAGCACCATCGATATGGAACCATAGCTTTTCATTTTTACAGATATCGGCAATTTGCTCTAACGGATCTACAGTTCCTGTGTTAGTTGTACCAGCAGATGCAATGATACAGAAAGGTTGCAAACCGCTTAATCGGTCTTTAGAAATAGCGTTTTTTAATTTATTAATCGCCATTTTGAATTCGCCATCAGTAGGTATTATGCGTATTTGCTCCTTTTTAAATCCGATGACGCGTATGGCTTTTACATTAGAAGAATGCGCCTGATCAGACATATAGATCACCGCCTTGGAAAAATCATCACCACATACTTGCCTTCTTGCCGTTACTAATGCCGTAAGATTTGCCATAGATCCACCACTTGTAAAAATACCACCACCTTTTTTTGCTGGGAATTTGAACAACTTTAGTAGCCAGTTCATCGTCACGATCTCCAACTCTGCCGCTGCAGGCGATGCGGCCCAACCGCCAGAAAAGACATTGAAACCTGTCGCAAGTGTGTCTGCCATTACACTTATATAATTACTGGGTCCAGGAACAAAAGAATACGATTTAGGATGTGAGACTATGTTGCTGTGAGGCAACACTTGCTGGGTAACAAAGTCCAACACATCTTTAGGATTTGATGGTAATTCAGGAACTGCTTCTTGAAACAAATCGTCCATTTCCTTTCTACTCCCGATAGCTACCGGACTCTTTTCATTTTGAGTAGTAAAATGTTCTACAATGGAATCAATTACTTGATACCCATAGGCTTTCATTTCCTCTTTACTCAATTCTAACTTATGTGACTGATCCATGGGCAACGATAACTTTAATACTCGACAAAATTAAGCTTAATCCCTCTCAAACCTAGACTAAAACCTTGATAATGATGGAATCATACGCTTTCTCAACACATAGCAAAACGAGCATACGTATCATCATTTCTACTGTGTAATCCTTAGAATATAAGTATGCTCGTTTGATATCTGTTATCAAATTCATTATCGTCAAAGTTCATTTGCAATAATTTTTAAGGTTGGGCATGTCTAAAAATGCATTTGTAGATCACCTTTTAAATTTGACAAAAACAGAAGCTGTTATTGTTCTTGATCACATATCGTCTAATCATAAAAAGCCGGTCACTTATGATCATGAGGTAGAGCTGGAATCGAACTCTATATGTTATTTTAGAAAGACAGCTTGAGTACAACTCTGAGTGTCTCATCAATAGGTTTTTAGAGTAAAACCAAAAGTCAAGAAGTTGTCCTCTTGTTTTTGATTTTCTATCACTATGTTTTCAAAGCTGTGAATGTAGTTGATCTTAAAATTTAAAAATTCCCAAAGCGGGAATTCTAAACTTACATCTGCTTGCCATCTAAAGTTGTTGCTTTGCTCCAGAGAAGGCTGAAAGTAAAATTCATGGTTGACAATTACTTTCTTTTTAAACACTAGGTAGCGACCATTCAACCATACCGTACCACGAAAAGTGTCTATAGATTCACTTCCGTCATACTCTGAGATGTTAAAATCAGATTTACCAAAATCAGTTTGCTCATATTCACTAGAAACCGCAATTTTAAGCCAATGGTTTTTTTTGTTCAAAAGTTGATAAGTGACTCCTGCTCCTATCAGGTAACGCAAATCAATTTCCCTTCTGAAATTAGTACTTACAAACCCTAGTAATAAAGGATATATTTTTCGCTCTGGGTTTAAATACAGAAAGTTGAGACTTAAAATATCTTCGTCTGCCTTCTTCTTACCAAACTCTTGGTATACATAGGAATTCTGTGTTTTGAATACCCACTTCTTTAAAGGCCTAAAACTAAAATCTGATTTAGCTCTAAAAATCAAAGTTTCTACATTTCCCCCTTGATAAAAACCAGTTAAAGAAAGGTTTGCTTTCAATTGAAGCGTATCACTTTCGTTGATTTGGGCTGAAAGGAAAAAAGGCAGCAACAAGAAATAATAAAATAGCTTTCTCATTATATCACACTTTAAAAATACTCTTTTATAAAAAGCGGGAAATATACTTATTTAAGCAGGACTATCCGCTAAGTATGAAAAGATTTAATTCCCGTAAAACCTCAATTTATCAAGTCGTTGCTGTATTAAAGTATTGAAAAGGAGTTGATTTGTTTTATTTACGCCTACTCTCTGTATAAACTTATACCAACAACCTTGAGTACATAGCTAAGAGAACTACGTACCAACTCTTAAAGTAAAAATAGCCAACTATAGCATGAACAAATTTATTAAATTTGCAATACTCTATAAAAAACTGATGCTTTCGCGAAAGCGGAATTACAAGAGTCTCACAAGACTTCTTCATGAACGAGCTTGCATTTAAAAATTACTGTTAAAAGCCTAACAATAAGAACCGCAACAATATATTAATTCTTTTCTTTAAGAAGAATAAGCAACCAGCCAATGATTTCACCTCCTATTCCTGATAACGAACACCTAAGGCAAGCGGCTGTTGAAAAATACCGATTGCTCGACACGATGCCAGAAGAGAGTTATGACAACATCACATCCATCATTTCAACCATTTGTGACGCTCCTATTTCTTTGATAACACTTGTAGATAAAAACAGGACCTTTATAAAGTCGAGAAATGGACTAGATATGTCAGAATCACCACGGGACACTTCTTTTTGTGGTCATGCTATAGCTGGTAATGAGGAGGTCATGATTGTTCCTGACGCCAGAGAAGATAAACGTTTCAAAGGAAATCCTCTAGTGGAAGGTTTTAAAGCTATCTTCTATGCAGGCGCTCCACTAATTGATAAAAATGGTTACAAGCTGGGAACATTGTGTGTTTACGATCACCAACCTAGAACCCTTACTGAAAAGCAAGTAGATGCTCTAAAAGCTATGGCAAAACAAGTGATGTCACTTTTTGAAGAACGATTTCAAACTTTTGAATTGCAAAAAATGAAGGAGCAAGTTGAAGTGCGCAATCAAGAACTTAAAGATTTTGCTGGTATAGTATCCCACGACCTCAAAGCACCTTTGTCTAATATTATTATGATCACAGATTTATTGCGGAAAGGAGAAAAAAACCTATCCCAACAATCTGATCAATATTTAGGTTATCTTAAAGAAAGCTCAAATAGCATGAGCCGCTACATTGACGGAATGTTACAATTTTACCGCAGTGAAGAATTGGTTAGTGAAGATTATGATGAAGTGAGTTATGTAGACCTTATAGAAGAGGTGATTGCTATGACTGTAATGGATGAAAGTGTAGAAGTACGATATATCCCTGAAAAAGACACCACCTTAATAACCAATGAGATAGCATTAAAGCAAATTCTTATCAATTTGATTTCTAATGCCGTAAAGTACAGCGATAAAGACCATACTCATATCGATATAAAACTGATCAAACATCAAGAAGAGTATGAATTAACCGTACGCGATAATGGAAGTGGTATTGCTCCAGAGAATATCAATTCCGTATTCAAGTTATTCTACGTGGCAGCAAAACAAGATAGAAATGGCAAACAAGGAACTGGAATAGGGCTTGCGACGGTGGCTAGATTGTTAGAACATATGGACGGGCGTATAACTGTGGACTCACAATTAGGAGAATGGACAGAGTTTAAAATACATCTTCCTAAGAAAGTAAAAACATACTCATCCATCCACTAGATATACCAAAACATTAAGCTTTTGGGTGAAATCAAAAGGCTTGTTACATAAGTAGTTCTAGACTTTAGAGCCGTCTCTTCTATATTCGACGTCTTTATTCTTGCCTTTCTGCTTGAATTCTATATCGTAAAACTCCCCTTTAGTGGCACTGATCACATGCTCTGCTTCTGTTATTTTCATGTCTGGGAATTCTCTTTGAATGGCTTTTTGAATCGCTTCAGGAATTTCCTTATCCTTTATAGAGTTCTCTGTTTCTCTCCAGGAACCATCTGCATGAAAATCTGCTCGGTATTTTTCTCCGTCCTTTTTAAAATGAGCTTCCCAGTATCCGTGGACATCTTGCTCAAAATCTGGATCATTTTCACCTGGGTATTTTAGTTCAAAAGAATCAAGAACAACTTGTGGAACTTCGTTGTTGGATTTGTTTTGACAACTCGCTAATGCTATAGTAAAAAGAAGGTATAAAAAACTTGCAGTCCGTCTCATGTTTAATTTTATTAAAGATAATAATTAACAAGACGTCTGCTGCCCAATTCTATATTAATATATCCAATAAGGTATTTATATACATTACCAACTAATAGGTCGGTAATCCTTCAAGAACTTTCCACACCAATGCTTACCTGTATTGATCCCGTCAAATAAGGGGTCCATTACTCTAGCCGCACCATCTACAATATCTAGAGGTGGCTGGAAATCGTGTACTTCTTGTTTTTGTTTAGAAAGCTGCGCAGGATCTTCATCAGTAACCCATCCCGTGTCTACAGCATTCATATAAATACCATCTTTAGCAAGTGTTCCTGCAGCAGTATGTGTTAGCATATTTAAGGCAGCTTTAGCCATATTGGTATGTGGATGACGGTCTTCCTTGTGGAACGTATGGAACTTCCCTTCCATCGCGCTGACATTAATAATGTGCTTCTGTCCTGTAGGATGCTTTTTCATAATTTCAGATAAGCGGTTACAGAGTACAAATGGTGCAACAGAATTTACAAGTTGGACCTCTATCATCTCTGTAGTTTCTATCTCGCCCAGTTTTAATCGCCAACTATTTGTTTTTCTAAGATCTACTTGTTGTAAGTCGGCATCGAGTTTTCCTTCGGGAAAAACTTCTTGTGTGACCAGTGCTTTATCAAAGCTATAGGGGATTTGAGAGAGTTTAGCACTAGCACGCAATCCTATTCCAGGCTCTGGACCATGCCAAGTAACTGGCATGTTTTTGTTAGAAGAGGCTCCTGGAGTTAATTGTTGGAGTTCCTGAAGGCATGTATAATGATCGGACAATGTTTCTTGTGCAAAAACTGGTAACTGTTCAAAGCTCAATTCTTCATTAGGCATTAAATGTGAGTAAAATCCAGAAGGTCTTCTAACGGTTTGCGCCGCATTGTTGATCAAAATATCTAGACGATCATACTTTTGTTCTATATAATTACAAAAAATCTCTACACTGGGAATATGTCTTAAATCCAAACCGTGAACATGTAATCGATGTCCCCATTCTTTAAAATCCGCTTCTTGAGAGAAACGCAATGCGCTATCATGCGGAAATCGAGTGGTAGCAATGACCGTAGCACCTCCACGCAATAACATAAGGGTAATGTGATATCCTATTTTTAAACGCGAGCCTGTAATAACAGCTACTTGGTTTTTTACGTTGGCATTTTGAAAACGTTTGGCATAATTAAAATCCCCACAATCCGTGCACATCTGATCGTAAAAGTGGTGCAGTTTTGTAAACAGAGTTTTACAGACATAACAATTGCGAGGTGAAGAAAGTTCACCAGGGTCTTTTTGCGACAGGTCGGCTGCGGCGAGTAATTTAGGGGCTTTAAAAACAGCATCCTCTCGAGCGCTTCTTATCCCGGTTTCTTTACGAGCATGTTTATCCCGTTCTATTTGCTTTCTTCTGGTCGCTTTTTTAGCGTCTTTTTTAGAACGCTTGTAATCCTCTCGAGTGGGTCTAGAAATTTTTCCAGCCGCCTTCATTAAGGCAACACGCTGCTCTTCTGACAGTTCAAAGATTTGTTTGGGGTCCTCTATGAATTTATGAAGCGTCTGGATACAGGCCTCTATTTCTTGTGAAGAAGTCTTATTTACATCCATGTCTTTAGGCTCAATCATAGTTTTATGTTAAAGCCACAAATTTAATGGTAAAAGCATGATTTAGACAGGCTATTTTTTAATAGTATTGGTCTAAAAGCATTTATTTTATGAGAAAGCTTGTTTTGTTTTCGCTTTCGCGAAAGCGAGATAAGTATGGATAAAAAGACAGCTCTAATTCCACGGAATAATGTGAACATCACTATCACGGGTTTTATGTAGGGCTAAGGGAGTCTCTAGAAAATTCTAGATTTAAGACTATCTATTTTTGGGAGATGGCTTGATGTCTTTTTTATCTCGTTTGCGACTATTGATAAAATAGACCCCTGTTAACATTACTGCCGCAGCAATCATGGATTGAGAAGTTATTTTTTCTTCTAAAAAATACCAACCCAAAAGCATCGCAATGACAGGATTTACATAAGAAGAGGTCGCCACTTTTTCTGTAGAAATTTTCTTAAGCAAAAAATTAAAAGAAGTAAATGCTGCTATACTCCCAAACAAAATTAAACAAGTCAGTGCCAGATATGCATCGGTGCTCCAATCTAAAGGAGATACCCAGACTTCATTAAAGCATAAGCTTGCTATAGCAAGAATAACACCAGCAGCTATCATTTGATAGCCAGTAGAAACAAAAAAGTTTTGTGGAACATCAGCCTTTGCAACAAATAAGCTCCCTATACTCCAACTTAGAATACAAGTGAGAATCATTATGATTCCCGTTACTGTTCCTTCTTTTGTTGTGATATCATTTTGACTTACTAGGATATACATTCCAGACAATCCTAGCAATACTCCTATAATAGACTTAGGTTGTAATGCCTTGCGCTGGACAGTTCTCATTAAGAGTAGAATAAACAATGGTTGTAAAGCCGCTAATAAAGCCGCAAAACTAGTGTCCACATATTTTAACGCCCAAACAAATACTCCATTCCCATAGGCTAGAAATAGAAAACCGGCTAGAACAGAGTTTCCCAGCTGTTTTTTAGTAATGCGTAAGCTGTAACCTAAAGACCTAGCGATGATAAAAATGAGAGTTCCTGCCGAAGTAAAGCGAATACTGGCGAGCATAAATGGAGATAACTCACTAACTGCCATCTTGTTCCAAAGATAGGTAGAACCCCAAAATACATAAATGGAGAAAAAGGCCAATACAATGAGTAAGGTGTTTCTATTCATGGATGCAAATCTAGCAGAATAAAGAGTTTGAAAAATCTTAATTGCTATAAATAATACGTATCACAAGACATAAAAAAAGCCCATCTAAATTAGATGGGCTCTGTAAGAAATTTAAAGAATCGAATTAGTCGATTACTCTAACATTAACGGCATTTAAACCTTTTTTTCCTTCTTTAAGTTCGAATTCAACTTTGTCACCTTCACGGATCTCGTCGATTAAACCTGTTACGTGTGCAAAATGTTCCTGACCTGATCCTTCTTCTGTAATAAATCCAAATCCTTTTGCGTCATTGAAAAATTTTACTGTACCTGTACTCATCTGTAATAATTTAAATTAATAATACTTCTTATTTAGTTTGAAAAGCCTCTACACAAGAGTATTCACCATGAAAAAGCTCGTTATAACCAGAAAAAATGATAAAAAATAAATAAGAAATCCTACTAAATTTTATGATCATAAACTCCAATCATTATGCAAAAGTAATCATTTTATTTCAATTAGAAATAAAACAACACTGAATTCCTATAAAACTTTATATAAAACGGTAAATAAATCTGTAAATGACTGTTAGTCTTAATTTTACAATGAATTGTTGCAAGGCTTTAAACTACGTAAACAATAAAAGCCATTTCACAACTGAAATGGCTTTTTATATATCTTTAAAATGAGGAACTATGCTTTCTGTAAATCTAAATCCTTTTTTGATTTGCGATATAAGAAGTTGTTGAAGATGTTGCGTTTTGCAAATCGATAACGATTATCTGCATTGATTAATTTCTTAAACAGCTTTACATCTACCCCAAAATACTCATAAGTAGAGCCATCCGTAAAAACCACCTCTAATACACGACCCTTATGATCAAAGTCTTGAATTCCTGTATTGGAAATAGTTTCTGTATACTCATCCATATTTGCTTCCTTCGTTTCTGGAGCAATACTTACTAGAAAGTGGTAACCATCTATGATTTCACGACTCATTACCTCAGCTTCTTCCTTTTTATTATCCCCTTCTTGGAATTTATCCGGATGCCATTCTTTTACCAAATTGCGGTAACTTTTCTTTAATTCTTTAAGATCGATGTCTTTCTCTACGTTGAACATCTTTTTGTACTGATTGATACGCTTCATGTGCTCCCTTTTTAAGGCGGCGCAAAAGTACATCATTTATAAGGGAACAAATGTTAAAATATGAAAGGCCTTATCAATAATTTATTAAGTAAGGATCCAGCTGATTTTCAGAAGGTTTTATCACAAAAGGAGTGAAACAATCCCCTGTGACACCAAATCACAAACGAGTGAAATTATCTAAGAAGCTACAGTTGTAATTATCGCTATGAAATGAGTAACTAGTGAAAAACCTAAGTCGTTCTCCCAGAGATACAGAATTGCTCTAGTTACTTATTTATAAGGAACACAAGAGGGTTCTAGCGATACTTTTGCTCCCCTTTACTTCCCTAATAACAGTACACGCAAAATCAAATACGTTTACTTAATCTAACCTCTAGCGACTCAGAACTAACTTACAAAATAGCCTTAAACGTTTTAAAAACTATAAAAATACCTTCAGGACAGATTTAAAAACAACCCACTTACACTTTAAAAACATTGATAATCTATCAAGATAAACATCAAGTATTCCTTAATTCTAAAGGAATAAATGTTAAACCCAACAGAATTATTTATTTAGCTAACCTACGTAAAGCCACCCATTGCTTGAGCATATTTCTGGAGTCGGCTGCTGGATAACCTAATACGGTCTGACCTTCTTTTACATCATTCAAGACACCACTTCCTGCCCCCACTGTGGCTCCAGAACCAATAGTTGTATGATCCTTGATACTTGCACTACCCCCTATGATTACGCCATCGCCTAAAGTTACTGATCCTGCCAGACCACTATGACCTGCCATGATACAAGATCTTCCCATAATACAATTGTGTGCTATTTGCACCAGATTATCGATCTTACAGCCATCTCCTATAATAGTAGAATTGAATTTGGCACGATCTACACAGGAGTTTGCTCCTATCTCTACACCATTTCCTATGACCACATTTCCTATATGCGGTATTTTAACCAGTCCACGACCATCATCGGCTGGGCGATACCCGAAACCGTCTGCACCTATACTCACATTATTGTGAAAAATACACTGTGCTCCTATTTGAGAGCGTTCTCGTATAACTGTTCCTGACCAAGCGATAGTTTGAGCCCCTATGGTAGTATCATCAAATACACTGACGTTATGATACAAAATAACTCCATCCCCTAAAACAACATTTTTACCTATGTAACAATGAGCGCCTATTTGAACACCATCCCCTATACGGGCTGTTTCATGAATAACCGCTGTAGGGTGGATCGCCGTATCAAAAACAGGTGCTGGTGGCTGAAAAGCTTCTAATAGCATCGCCATAGCAAGATCTGCATTTTTTACTTTTATAAAAGCGCGGTTACTACCCGGCTCTAAAACAATAGTATCATTGATAATCGCTACTGAAGCCTTAGAGTCTACCCAAAATTTTGCATACTTTTTATTACCAATAAATGTAAGATCAGTAGGAGAAGCATTTCTTATTTCTTCTACTCCAGTAATCGTATGTGTAGTGTTTCCGACCAATTCGCCTTGGAGAATATCGTTGATTTGTTGTACAGTAAATGAGTGCATAAATAAGGAAATTGTTAAGTGGTAAAACTACTATATCTCGAGTAACAAAAAAAACTGTTGTTCCCGAAGCATAAAAAAAGACCGTTTTACAAACGGTCTTTTTTAAGAATCAATAAATGAATTAGTCTTTTAAAGATTTCATGTCTATTACAAAACGGTATTTAACATCATTGTCCTGTACTTTTTTATACGCCTTATTGATCTCGTCGATATTGATCATTTCTACATCACAAACAATATTGTTTTCACCGCAAAAGTCCAACATCTCTTGTGTTTCTTTGATTCCGCCTATTAAGGATCCTGCTACTCTTTTCCTTCCTAAAATCAAGCTTCCACCGTGCATAGGCTCTAAAGGCTCAATAGCTCCTACCATACACATAGTAGAATCTCTTTTTAATAAACTTAAATAAGGATTGATATCGTGCTTTACAGGAACTGTATTCAAGATAAAATCAAAAGAACCTTGATGTTCTTTCATTTCCTCAGCGTTCTTTGAAATAAGCACCCCATTAGCTCCAAGTCTTTTTGCGTCTTCTGCTTTACTCGGAGAAGTGGTAATCATTATGGTTTCTGCTCCCATTGCTGCGGCAAATTTAATTCCCATATGACCTAATCCACCCAGACCTACGACACCTACTTTATCACCTTTTTTAATTTTCCAATGGTTTAAAGGAGAGAAAGTAGTGATTCCTGCACATAATAAGGGTGCAGCAGCTTTAGCATCTAAATTCTCAGGGATGGTTAAAACAAAGTCTTCTCTTACCGTAATACTGGTCGAGTAACCTCCAAAGGTATGATCACTTCCTGATCCACCTATGCGGTCTTTTCCATTATAAGTACCCGTCATTCCGTTTTCACAAAATTGCTCTAAATCATCTTGACAAGCACTGCAAGTCTGACAAGAGTCTACCATACAGCCTACCCCAACAAGATCTCCTTCTTTATAATTAGAGACTTTACCCCCTACTTCTAACACTTTTCCTATGATCTCATGTCCTGGAACGATAGGATATTTTGCATTTCCCCAATCGTTATTTTTTGCATGGATATCACTGTGACATACACCACAATAAAGAATATCAATTTTAACATCATTATCATTTAGATCGCGACGTGTTATAGTCATTTCTTTTAAATCGGCGTCTTTATTAATAGCACCGTAAGCTTTTATTTTTTGCATTCTTTTATTTTTGGGTTGTTGGTATATTTTATTAAGACCGTTTTTTTTCAAGCATTGATCATCTAGATAACCTTTTTTATCAGAAGTATAAAAAAGAGCGGCATCAGGTTCGTTCCATTTGGTATCTTTAGAGAATCGCTCTACAAGGTACTGATTTACAATAAATGGTCTTCCGAAAGCTACTAAATCTGCTTTTTCAGCGATCAGATCCTGTTCTGCTGTTTCTTTATAGTATCCAACGCTTAAGATGATCTAAAACAGCCATTGTTTATTTTTTATAAAAGTACTCATCTATAAAGCTTGTTGGGGTTAATTATGAGTTAAAGCAGTCTTATAGGTATCTAAAATTTTAATAATTCTCTCGCTTTCGCGAAAGCGGAACTTTCATCAACCTCTTTACTCCTATCTTTGTCTTTTAAAAATATTCTATGTCTTTGCATATTGTTCTCATCGAACCAGAAATTCACACCAATACAGGAAACATAGGCCGTCTAAGTCTGGCCACTGCTTCTCATTTACATTTGGTAAAACCCTTCGGATTTGAATTGACTGATAAACGTTTAAAAAGAGCTGGACTGGATTACTGGCAGCATATCGAACTTTCCATTTATGAAAACACCGAAGAATTCTTTGAGAAGAACAAGGGTAGAAAAATGGCTTTTTTGAGCAGTCATGGAACTAAAGACTATACAGAAATTCCTTATGAGGAGGATGGCATGCTGGTTTTTGGCAAAGAGTCCAAAGGTCTATCTAGCGATATCACAGATCGATTTAAAAATGATTTATACAAGATACCTCAATACAGTGAACACATACGCAGTATCAACTTAGCCAATGCTGTTGCTGTCATCACTTATGAAGGTTTGAGACAGTTGCGGTCATAAGAAAACCAGCTCTTTGAAGAGACTGGTTTTAAAAATGAATATGTGTTGATCAAACTAAAAGTGGTAGAGCTTGATGTCTTGATGAATGATGTGTTTGCTGCTTATCGGAAATACTGCAAAGCAGATGTAGTAGTCATTTAAAAACTATTGCAACTCTTTTATCTTGGTATGAAAAGGAAAACCCGCCAGCAGTCTTATTATTTTGTAATTCAACATCAAGCAACGCTAATGGTTCACGATGCTCAAGAGTCGATTTCAAATGAACAGGATTTAGAACGTTTAAAATTACAAATGGAAACTATAGACGCTTCATACAAAGAGTTGTCAAAGTCGTAAATAAGCACATTACATTTCGGTAACCCAGCCGTATTTACAAGCGTTTCCAAGTCTGTGTCCGATAGAAAAAGGCGACGTAACCGCGTACCATTAGTTGATTCGCATCTTTTTCATTAAGCCATATTTTACAGGTATATGTTTTTCCGTTTTCTGGATCTAAGATATCCCCGCCTTTGTAGACACCTCCTTTTTTTTCTAATCCTTGTATGATTTCCAATCCTAATATAGGGGCATTTTTAAATGCTCCATCGCAATTTTTACAAAGAGGATTTGCCGGCGCGTTCCTATCAAGAATCTGAGCAACTTTACCATAAATTTTTCCGTCTCTTTTATAAATCTCTACATGCGATTTCACAATTCCTGTTACATCATCAATAGTTTTCCAGGTACCTATGACTTCTTGAGAGCTCGCTTTTGCGAAAGCTAAAACCACTACTAAAAATGCAATTAAATATTTCATTTGGCATCAATTAAAAAGCCCATGCAAATGACATGGGCTTTATACTCTAATAAATTAAAGAATTATTGATTTAACATTCCTTCTTTAAGGTCTTCATCCACAGGGTCATTTCCGAGCCATATGCCGAATAATCCTCTTTTAAATTTTAGACCTTTTATCGTTCCAATATACTTAGCGTTTTTAGAAACTAAAGTTCCTTGTCCAGGCACATAAGCGATTTCAAAATGATCTCCTTCTACAATAGCTTCACTGAAGAAACTTATAAATTCATTGATTTCAGATTGTATAGCCTTGCGCTCCTTAGTCGTACAGCTATCACCAAATCCATCTTCTACTGATGACTTCATTTTTTCTTGAGTGACTACTTCATCAGTAATATCTAAAGTGATCGCCATGGCCTGATCGGCATCTACAAGTGTATTGCCGTCACTAGATTTTGTAGTCACATATAGAGCTCCTACGTAGAGATCAAACCAGAGCTTTTCTCTCAAACCTGCTCCATTCAATTCTAGTTTTTGTCCGGCAACGGTAAGATTTTTCTCTACAGTTACACCTTCAATGGTTTTTTGACCAGTTGCAGTATAGGTACCCAAAAGTGCCATAACGGCTAAAAGTAATTTTTTCATTTTTTTTGATTTTTTAAGTTTCTAAATATACTACACTGTTTCCAAATTCCGTGCCTTTAAAGCACGAAGCGATGCATTTAATTCAAATCCCAGCAATAATAGGTTAGCATTAAGCCATATGTAGACCATTAAAATAAGCAAAGCACCTATAGAACCATAAATCTCGTTATAGGAGGCAAAGTTATCAATATAGACTCCATAAAGATAAGAAAATAAGATGATTAATACGGTAGTTAACAACGCCCCTACCGATAAAAACCGAGTCGTTCTTCCCTCTTTAGTACCTGTGTAATACAAGGTACAAACAAACATAAACAACATGAATATTAAGGTGACATACCTGAAGAGTTTCAACCATGCTTCCATGGAATCTTGAGTCATAAAATCTCGTGCTCTAAGCGCTGCTATCCAGTATTCTACTACCCCTGCTAGAACTACCCCTAAAAAAAGAAAAACTACCAACATAACAGATACCGCTATGGCGACAAAATACTGTCTGAAAAAGCCACGATTCAATTCAGAATGGTAACTGCGTTCAAAACCATTGAATATAGCATTTATTCCATTAGCCATTAAAAATAATGAAGTGAAAAAAGCTATGGTTAAAAGTCCTGTGTTTTCTTGTAATGCAATTTCTGTAAATATATTATCAAAGGCTCCGGCAGCTTGTGCAGGCAATAAATCATTTACAAAAAGTAAGATTTCCTCTTGAAAATTATCAATTTGAATAAAAGGTATCAAGTTCAGGATAAAGAGAATAAACGGAAATATAGCCATGAAAAAGCTATAAGAGATGGAACTGGCTCGTGCAGAAAACGCTCCTTGAACAATTCCTACAGAATAAGTTTCCCATAAATCCCATACAGTCATTCCCTCAAAACCTGGTAACTTCCATTTGTCAATGAGAGCTACAAACCAAGAGATGACAGGTATGCGATCGACTGTTTTTTTAAATTTACTCATGTACGGCCTTAAGGCTTAAATCTAAATTATAAACGCTGTGCGTCAGTGCTCCACTTGAGATAAAATCTACACCACATTCAGCATATTTTCTTGCGGTGTCTAGCGTGATCCCACCACTGCTTTCCGTAAGACATTGATCCCCTATCAATGCCACGGCCTTTCTAGTATTTTCATAATTAAAATTATCAATTAGAATACGATAAACACCTTGATTGGTTAGTATTTCCTTGATTTCTTCTAAATCTCGAGCTTCCACAATTATTTTAAGGTCGCGATTGGTATCTTTTAAATATTGTTTTGTTTTTTGAATCGCTTTAGAAACGCCACCAGCAAAATCAATATGATTATCCTTCAGCATGATGACATCGTATAAACCAAATCGATGATTCACACCACCACCTATAACTACAGCCCATTTTTCGAGCATACGCATTCCTGGTGTGGTTTTTCTTGTATCTAGAATTTGGGTTTTAGTACCTTCTAACACATCGACAAAGTTTTTAGTTTTTGTAGCAATAGCACTCATACGCTGCATTGCGTTGAGTGCCAGACGCTCTGCTTTTAAAATAGATTGTGAAGAACCTGTGACATAGAATGCTTCGTCCCCATATTTTACAGGACTTCCATCTTCTATTCTCACATCGATCTGTAATGTGGGGTCTACTTCGTGAAATACCGCTTTCGCGAAAGCGACACCTGCTAAAATTCCATCGTCCTTAACAAGCAATCGCGCTTTACCAATGGCTGTATCAGGTATGCAAGACAAACTACTATGATCTCCATCACCTACGTCTTCTCGCAACGCATTTTTAATAATACGGGTGATTTCTTCCTGAGCCTCTTTAGAATTGTAATCCATTATATATCTTTTCTCCTCAAAAATACGGATTTCCTCTATTATGAAGAGAGAACGAAGCTTGCATTCTAAGTATTTATAAAGGCTTTTCTCACACCTATGAATACTACTCGCCGTCGAGCTAGGAATAATATGGTTTTTCTTGGAACTTGTACCTGATTGGAACGGCATGTAAATAGAATGACTGCTGTTGATATAAAAATTACGGGAGACCTAATGAAAAAAAGAGAACTAAAGCTGATTCGTCTTCCCTAAAAAGACGACCTGGAAGTTGTTGCCAAAATCACTATATGACATTACTAAGTGGTTCTACTCCCTGCTATACTTTGAGTTTTTTGAAGATGGAAATTGTAAATACCATAACTTTGCGACATGAAAATCACACTTCTAGCCGTTGGTAAAACAGACGATTCTCGTATGGAACAACTCACTCAAATGTATGTAGATCGCTTACAGCACTACATTAATTTTGAGTTAGAAATCATTCCTGATCTTAAGAAAACAAAGAATCTCAGTGAAGAACAGCAAAAAAATGAAGAAGGCAAACTCATTCTTAACAAGCTAGAAAAAAGTGATTTTATCACTTTACTCGACGAGAAAGGCAAGAAATACAGCAGCCTGCAGTTTGCAGAGTTGATCAATAAAAGAAGTGTTTCTGGATTAAAGCGATTGGTTTTTGTCATAGGTGGTCCCTATGGATTTTCTCCAGAGGTATATGCGAGGTCTAATTCTAAACTGTCTCTTAGCGACATGACTTTCTCTCATCAAATGGTACGCTTATTTGCTGTAGAACAAGTGTATAGGGCTTTTACCATATTGAAAAATGAACCCTATCATCATGAGTAGATTGGTATAAAGCTGGTCTTCCTTGTGCCTGTTCCATCATGTATCATGGCCTTTACATCTTGCGCAAATTGATCTCTATACCGTATTCTTATTTATTATCTCACCCAACGCCATAGAATCATTTCTCATATACCGTATTTCAAGCACCTCAGGAACGTTTCTGACTAGGCCTGATTTTATACATCATCACTCTTATCGATTAGATTCAAAAGCATCAAATTACCACATCTTTAAATTATCAAAACGGTATTTCGCTTTTTTTAAACTCTTTCCTTAATTTCTTGTAAAATGCACCAGTATCCACTTCTACCTAGCTTATTTTTGTACAACTTATATGAAAAACATTTCAACAAAAACGATTCAGGATTTAGAATTCGACGTAGTACTGGCTCAAGCAAGCGCATATTGTATTACCGAGGATGGAAAATCTGCTATCAACGCCTTAGAACCACTGACCACGAGGTTTTTAATAGATCGAGAATTAGCTTATACCAACGAGTACCTTTGGTCGTTTTCTAGCGAACATAGAATTCCTAATCACGGTTTTGACGTTATAGAAAAAGAGCTTCAGTTGCTGGGAATTGAAAACAGCACTTTAGATAAAGATAGCATCAGGAAACTAACGATATTACCACGTACCGTTAATGAACACATCAAGTTTTTTAAAAAACTACAAGAATATTTCCCTCAATTATTCAAACGACTCCAACATATCGTTTTCAATGAAATCATTCCTACTCAAGTAGATTTGGTTATGGACCGATTTGGGGAAATCAAAGATGATGCTTCTCCACATTTGAGAAACCTGAGACGTGAGATGAATGCGGTTAGAGGCCAGCTCAATGGTAGCTTTGGTCAAGCGCTAAGTCATTATGGACAATTGGATTATCTGGATGAGATTAAAGAAAGTGTGGTAGAAAACCGCCGTGTTCTTGCTGTAAAAGCCATGTACCGACGCAAGGTGAAAGGTAAAATGATGGGAAGCTCTAGAACAGGGAGCATTTCCTACATTGAACCAGAGCGCGTGTTGATACTTTCGCGAAAGCTCTCCGAATTAGAAATAGAAGAACTGGAGGAAATTCAGAGAATTCTTAAAGAATTAACCGATTTTCTACGTTCGTTTATTCCAGAGTTTAAAGAATACAGGGAATATCTTACTCATACAGATGTGATTGCTGCAAAAGCAAAATACGCTCGTAAGATCAATGGCTGCTTGCCTATGATGGTAGAACACCAAGAATTGGAATTGGTAGATGCCTACCATCCATTATTATGGGTCGCCAACAATGAACGAGGAGAAAAAACATACCCACAAACCATACGACTGGCTCCAGAAAACAGGATTATTGTTATTTCTGGACCTAACGCAGGTGGTAAATCCATCACCTTAAAAACGATCGGATTGCTTCAATTAATGATACAAACAGGAATGCTGATTCCCGTTCATGAAAAGAGCCGAATTTGTGTTTTTGATCATGTATTGACCGATATTGGGGATAATCAAAGTATTGATAATCATTTAAGTACCTATAGTTACCGATTGAAAAACATGCGTGGCTTTTTAAAAACAGCTAATGATAAGACCTTGTTTTTAATTGATGAATTTGGTACAGGATCTGACCCAGAATTAGGTGGAGCGCTAGCAGAAAGTATGCTGGAAGAACTCTACGAGCGCAAATCCTACGGTATCATTACCACGCATTATACCAATCTAAAGATGCTGGCAAACGAGTTTCCTGAAATGACTAATGCCAACATGTTGTTTGATTCTCGATCTCTAGAACCGATTTATCAATTGCAGTTAGGAGAAGCAGGTAGTTCTTTTACTTTTGAAGTAGCTCAAAAGAACGGCATCCCTTATTCTTTAATCAATAAGGCAAAGAAAAAGGTAGAACGAGGCAAAATACGTTTTGACAAGTCTATTGCCGCTTTACAGAAAGAACGCTCTAATTTGAGACGTAATAACGACAGCTTGCGCGATAAAGAAGTGAAAGCCACACAGCGAGCAACTAAGCTAGAAGATACCCAAGAACGCGTTCATCAAAAATTGCAAGATTTTCAAGAACTCTATGACGGTTACCAGCGATTTATACAGTTGGGTAAGAAATTTGATAGCCTAGCAACAAATTTTGAAAACAATAAAAAGAAAAAGTTGTTGCTTGATGAACTAATGAAGCTGGTCATCACAGAAAACGTAAAACGCCAACCCGTTAAAAAGAATGAAGCTCCTAAAGTTGTAAAACAACAAAAAGGAAAGCAAAAACAGGTGGAACAAGAGGTGATTCAAAAAGTTCAAGAAATTAGAACTGAAAAAATTAAAGCTAAAGTGTCTCTGGTTAAGGAAGAAGATAAAAAACCTCAGGTGGCTCTTAAAATAAATGACAAAGTGCGACTGGCCGATTCAAAATCGGTAGGTACTATTGATAGTATTGAAAAAGGGAAGGTGACTATTAACTATGGCTTTTTCACCACTATTGCTCCTATAGAACAATTAGAAAAAGTAGGGAAATAGGATAAAACACCTATACTTAGGCACAAGAATCAAAACGTGATAGAGACCTTTAAAAAACAAGTTGAATAGTAGTGTGTTTTTTCTGCATCTAAGATTTGTTATATTTTTGAGGAATTGATGAACCTTAAGATCTTATAGATTTAGAAGCTCGCAAATGCACTTTTATGAGTAACTTGTATATTTGAATATACCGCCATATAAATGAAACAAAGTCAGGACATAGTATTATTTGACGGTGTCTGCAATTTGTGCAATGCTGCGATTCTATTCATTATAAAGCGCGATAAAAACAACCGATTTAAATTTGCTCCATTGGAAAGTGATGCGGGTAAGGAGTTGCTCTCTAAGCATCACATTGATTCTTCTAAAATAGATTCTATCGTATTGATTAGTGGAGGTTCCGCTTTCGCGAAAGCGGGAGCTGCATTACGCATCTCAAAACACTTGACTGGATTGTGGCCACTACTCTACTCTTTGGTCATTATCCCTAGCTTTATCTCAGATGCTGTCTATGATTTTATAGCGAGGAACCGCTACAAATGGTTTGGTAAAAAAGAAAGCTGTATGATTCCTACACCAGAATTGAAATCTAAATTTTTATAACTCTTATACAGGAGTTAATAAATCTAAACAGTAGCTTTAAAACGCTTACATAGCCTTTCTACTCTACTTACTTTGTTTTCTTGTTTTGCCAGTAAAAGTATACACCAGTAAGCTCCGTAAAAAAACCAATAAGAATCATCCCTTTAGCACCTACCACATCTGTTAGGAACATGACTACCCCTGCCAAAACAATAATACTCCCTAAAGCGATCAAATAAATAGAACCTTTTTTATTCATGCTCCAAAAATAAAGCCTTCTCGATAATAACCGAGAAGGCTTTTATAAAAATATCTATAAATCGGTATTAGAAACTGAATCCGAGTTGAAAACTAAACCTTAGGCCTTCTTCTCCTTTAAAGAGATTAACCGTCGCGCCTATAGCCTCAGAACTGTTGACCCAAAAGCCTCCTCCAAAATTATTATGCCATTTATTACTGTCTTCATCATCTATCCACACACGTCCCACATCTACTCCGGCAAACACCCCCATTTGTAAGGGTACCACACCAGTTTTAAACTCCTTAAAACTATAGCGCACATCTGAAGTGAGAGCAAGAGCACTTCCACCAGAGAAACGTTGTGTGCGGTAACCTCTCAAACCATTATTCTGACCGAGTTGCGCACTTTGATAAAACTGATAGCTATTTCCTATGTTTACCGTAGCTTGAGTCATTGTTTTCAAGACTAAAGTTCTACTGCGATTCAAAGCATTATAAAACCCTAATTTTGGTTTTATATATCCAAAGGTATTTCCCAAGTCATCTTTATCAGCATTAATACCTGCGGTCAAATCAAAGATCATACCTCTGGTGGGGTTTAATGAATTGTCATAACTCTCATAATTATAGCCGGCGTTCAAGTCGACAAACCATTTGCGTTCAAAAAACTCAGGATCAGTAGTAGGGTCTGCAAATTGGGTTTCGAGAAACCTTCCATTGTCTTCTTCTACTTGAAAACTCTGTACCTCGATACCTCCTTGTAGGTTAGAACCGTATTCTCCTGTGTAACTAACACCTACTCCAGTAGAAAGCTCACTCAATCGTACTCGATTGAAGTCAAAACCCAAATCCTCGTCATTATTGATCGTTTCATTACCGAAGCCGAAGAAATTCTCTGCAAACGTAGGTCCAGAAAACCTTCCTTTAACAGTGAAATTCATCCCGTTAAAGACCCCGGCAAAAGTTCCATTATAGTTGATGTCATATCCTTGTGTAGCAAAGTAATAACCTGCTTTAATTTGATGTACCCTCGTATTTGGATTGCGGTTAAATCCATTCACAGTAAAGGTATTTTGGATGCCTATCTTAAAGCCGTCATCTGGATTAAAACCTAAGGCAGGTGTCAGTATATTTGAATTGGTAATGCTTTTTTTAGGATTGTAAAAGTTACTGTTGTAGCTGTCTGATAAACGCACTCGAGCCCCACCTTTATTTTTAAAGGTATTTTCTTTTGATTGATGATCGTAAATAGAAATGGAGTTTCCATTTTCAAGATCATAAATATCATTATTCTGCCCCCCTATGATTCTGACTTTAATACGGTTTTTACCTGTTCCAATCGCTTCTATAACATCATCATCATCTAGCGCATATACCCATATTTCTTTAGTATCTTCTTTCAGAAACAATCGATCCACTACTACATCTGCTTTTTTACCCTCTTTATTTCTATAAATTGTTACTCGAGTTTTTCCATCTGCCACCCGATCTATGACTACATAATCGTCTTTATCAGTTCCAGTTATTATGGCGAGATCAGAGAGGTAATCGTAATAACGTTCGGCAATTTGAACCAGATTAGAACGACGTATTTTCATGTTCTTAATGATCTTTTGGGTGGTGGTATCTGGATATATTTCGGCAGGTAATTCTTTAAATGCCGCCTCAATAACTTCATCAGATAAATGATCTTTTATGAATTGAGCTTGCGAGATCCACATATCTCTATCTGCTTCTTGAGCAAGCGTGCGGTCTAAATAGGTTGCTGCAGTATTGAACCATTTTACATTATCCAACGCTGCATCGTAAGTAGCAAATTGCTTGGTTAAACCTATCATGGTTCTCAAGGTGGCAAACAAAGCTCCGTCAAAATTAGAATAGACTTGATCTCTATCTCTAGGTATAGGCTTAAAAAGGCTGCTCCCATCTTCTTTTTTAAACTGTGCCCACCTCCATTGATCTTGGTGACGGTCCCAATCTCCTAATAACATATCCAACATACGCGCTCGAACAAAGGCTTCTTGATCAATCTTATATTTTTCATCCTCGCGTGTTTTCTCAAACATATCGGCAGTGCTTTCTATATCATCTGGTTTTCCAAAGCTTTCTAAATCATTATGATGTTCTTCAGGACGTTCTACCAATAGGTACAATTCGTCTCCATAATCCTTGTTATAGTTTCCTAACGCCTTCTGTTTAGGTACATAATAAACTTCTGGATTGGTATGATAAACACCTATAGCATCACTTAATTTAGGTAAAGTAAGCGCTGCATATGGATGCGCTGCGGTATAAAAGTCAAATAATAAATCTTCGGCAGCAGTATCTTCAAAGGAAGCCGCAACAGTATTTTCTTTAAATACCGTAGTTTGTAAAAATTGTACGGCACTTTTCTTTAAAGCTCGTAAATTGTACTCTTTGCCGTTTTTATCTACTAATCTTAAAGAACGTGTTTGGTGACCACCACCAGCTCGTTCTACTCGTAAGCCACCTTTTATAGAGTCTAATACCGCTACTTTGGCATTGATTTCTGTCCCATAAAGATTTCTGTATTTGGTCCCCCAAACGGATGTATACAAGGCGCTTTTCTCTATTCTTTCTGATTGGTATATGCTCGCTTTCGCGAAAGCGGGAAATGCATCAGGCAAGGTCTCCAAATCAAATTCTTCAGGAGTTTCTATAGCTTTATAGGTAAACAATAATTTTTCCTTTCCATCTTCAAAGCCGTAATAACGCACCCAACTGCAGCCGTCTTTCATCACGTCTAATCGAGCAAAACCTTTACCTCCATAGGAAAACAAACCGTCGTTACTCAATGTAGCATAACTTTGTTTAGATCCCGAACCGGAAACAATCTGACGTATGCCTTCATTAACAATATACTGCAAGGTGTGCTCGTGACCACTGGCAAAAATGATTCTAGGTGCTGCAGATGCGCGAGCAAGAGTAGCGATTCTATCTGACATTTCTTGGTAACGCTTGTTCTGTTTATCTTGAGCACTCACCCCACCACTAGTTCTTATTTGAGTCGCTAAAGACCCTAAAACAGGAATTGGAATCGCCGATTGCGACGGATATAAGTGCTTGATCGCCGCATACTGCCCACCGTGAACACCATTGGTAAACAATGGATGGTGAAGGGCAAAAACGATGGTTTTATCTTGATTTTTCTTAAATTCTCCTTCTATTTCTAAGAAAAATTGATCTCTAGTTTTGATCTGCTCGCAATCGTCATTAATAGTCGGGTGCTTATCCCATTGGGCTAAGTACCACTGACTGTCTATAATGATTAATTGAATTTGCTTGCTGATATCAATACTTTTTATAGGACAGCCCTCTTTAGGTTCCCAGATGTTTTTATTATCCAGTTCTTTTTCAATGTATTTTTTTTCTCGTTCTACATTTTTAAGCCCTTCATTATACCAATCGTGATTCCCTGGAATAAAAACAGTAGTTCCTTGGAATGATTTGGCCACCTCAATTTGTGCGTCCAGATGATTTTCTGCAATAGGCCTGAATTCCGATTCCTTTTTTGGCATTCCAATAGGATAGATATTATCTCCTAAAAAAATAAGGTGGTCTTTATCTGTAGTTTGCGACTTTAAGTAGTTTTCCAGAGCAAGTAACCCATCGCTTTTACCTCCTATGGGAGATATCCCTGCATCACCTATCAAGTAAAAAGATTTTTCAATTTCTAGGTCGGCAGGAAAGCTTTGCTGCACCTTTTCTTTATACTGTGCCTTAAAACTGGCACATCCGGTAAGAATTATTGCTGTAAGTAATAAAAGAATGTTATTTTGCTTTGTAAGTCTTTTAATCATATTAATTTTAGCTGAAACATTTGTAATGAGTGATATTTTAAAAATTACTGACAATTTTGTATTGAATTTGTTAAAAAACCAACTCGAAGATAAGTATGTATATCACAATTATACACATACCAAACGGGTTGTTAAAAGTACACAGGAATTAATCGACAATTCTGAAATCAGTGTTAAAGAGCAAAATGCATTGCTTTTAGCAGCGTGGCTGCACGATACAGGTTATATTCATGGTGCTGAAAATCATGAAGAAGAAAGTGCTAAGATTGCCGAATTGTTTTTAACAGAACAAAAAGAGGAGCAAGAACAAATTGATTTGGTAAAAAAACTCATTCTCGCTACAAAGTTTGATGACGTTCCCAAATGCCCACTAGAAGAAATGATTAGAGACGCAGATGCTTCTCACTTTGCAAAAGATTATTATCAAGAAACTAGCGAATTGCTCAAACAAGAGATGAAATTGAGGGGTTGTGAATACAGCAACAAAGAATGGCGTAAGGAAAACATCAAAGTCTTCACAGAGAAGCACCGTTACTATACCGCTTATGCTATAAAAAACTGGAATACTTCAAAAAACAATAACTTACTAAAGCTTATCAAAGCAAAAAAGAAAAAGAAAAAGAAGTTTGATAGAGAAAAGGTAAAAGTTGATCTTAAAAATCAAAGTCCAGAAAGAGCGATTCAGACTCTTTTTAGAACAACCCTGCGCAATCACATCAAGTTAAGTGACATTGCAGACACCAAAGCCAACATATTGTTATCTGTAAACGCGATCATTATCTCTCTTGCCTTAGCAAATTTAATTCCTAAGTTAGAACAAGTAAGCAACAGGCATTTGCTTTGGCCTACCTTGATCTTAGTGTTGTTTTCTGTAGCAAGTATAGTTCTGTCTATCATGTCCACAAGACCTAATATAACTAGTGGTGAGTTTACAGATGAACAAGTTCAAAATAGAGACGTGAATTTATTGTTCTTTGGCAACTTTCATAAAGTACCTTTTCAGAGGTATCAAAAAGCACTGATGAGCTTGATCGACGATAAAGAAGAAATTTATGAATCGTTGATAAAAGACCTTTGGTCCTTAGGTGTGGTGTTAAATAGAAAATACACTTTATTACGTTGGACCTACACTATATTTATGATAGGAATCATCGGTTCTGTCTTGGCCTTTATCATAGCCTTTAGCACTATCGATTATGCGAGTATTACTTAGGTTAGCGCTGCAAATGCAGTTCCTTAACCAAGTCATCATAAGTCAAGGTCCCTCTTGCTAGGTCTATATCATACAACACATTAACTCGTAGCGCTTTAAGACCTACCACCCCTTGCACATCTTCTAATTCTAGGTGTTCCACTTGATTTCCCAACAGGTTGTTGTACTGAAGGAAGTTGATGTATCTCATGTATTCCCGTTCGGTTTCTTTATTGGTGTAAATGATAGCAATTTTACCTTTTTGGGTAATGCGTTCTTCAGTACCCTTGATATTAGCCTTATCAATCCTTTTTTTAATCACCTCATAACGAGCGTTATAAGTACCGTCTACGTCAAATCGTTTTTCATCGATACGATAACTGATACTTAAGGTGTTGTCAAAAACAAGAATCATACTAGCTGCATCAATGACAGAAGGCAAGTTATCTTGAATAGAATAAAATTGGTTTTCCATCGCAATCATGGTTTGCAATTGCCACAATCTTAAATTGTAAAGATAGACTACATTAAATTCCTGCTCTGCCGAGATACTGCTTCCTAAATATATATTATGTTCTACTCCATCTGTTTTAAATCGTTCAAAGAAATGCGGGAAAATTTCTTGCGCTTCCATTTGTTTTCTATCGATACAATTGGACAGAGATTCATTGATAGCTTGGACCGTATTATCGTAAGCATTTCTAATTTGATAAATCACACCGCTAGTTTCATCGATTTGCGATTGATACTCCTCAACTAATCCAGCTATTTTGGGAGAAAGCTTCACCAAATGTTTTATCACAGGGTTGATCTCATCCTTTAATAACTTAATAATATCCCGTTCTGAATTTGCATCGATACTACCCTCTTCTAGTTTTTTTCTATACTCAGAAACACGATAAGAAATCTGATCGTAAATAGGTAATTGTTCGTATTGTTTTGCGGAAGCAAATATTTCCCCTATTTGATCCATTTGATTGATCAAATCTTGTTTGATGGCCTGATTACGAGCATCACTACTCCCTACAATATCAATTTGACCGTACAAAGGATAAACATCCTTAAACCCAACATCTTTAAATGGTTCATTTTTAGAATTTCGAGACCTCGCTTTTAAAATACGTCGTGCTTCTCGTTCAAATTTCCATTGAACACTGGAATGAATAGAGGTACATTCGGTCTGTATTAAGGCTTTTATACTGTTCTCGTATTCTTGCACCGTTCTTACCAATGCTGCTTTAATGTAACCTGCAACACTTTCAATTTTTAATACATTAAAACTGTTAAGCGCAAATTTTTTCTTGCTGACAATTTCAAGCACCCCAATTAATTTTTTAGATTTTGTGATCGGATAAAAAATAGCACTGTGAATATCGTTTTTTAAAAGATTATCAGTGAGGTATGTGTTTTTAATTTTTGATGCATAATCTGCTACATCAGTAATTACCAATGGCTCAAAGTCCTTAATTAAATGTTGGTAACTATCAGCACACAGGGCAGTGTCACATTTTTGTTCCACATTACTTCCTAACAAAAAACTTTCTGAATCACTATAAATCATGGATTCAAAATTTCTTTCATATTGATCAAAAGAAGTAAACCCTACTCTTAGATTATCAAGATTAAAAATCTTTCTAAAAATTATTTTGATTTTATCAGTTTGGTCTTTTGTGGATTGAGCACTGTCCAGTAATAAGGTTTTTAAATCTGAAATCGCAGCATCCATAGTAACGTCCGTGAAGGTTACAATAATAAAGCCATTGTAAGTATAACTTTCATTTAGAAAATAGCTTTTCCATAACTGCTCGTCATCAGGAGCTCGTAAGAGCTTTTTAATATCTTCTTGAGATAATTTATAGGCTGCACTATTCAACTCTATATCTATGAAATCTGCATTATAAGTCACTCGGTAGGTTCTTTCAGAACCCTTGCTATCAGGAATGTTTACAAGAATAGGCCTGCTTAGATCTATAGATTTATGATAGTATTTATTTAAAATGATCCCACAAGACATCCTAAAGATATCAAAAGACTCGAATGCCATAATATCCAGATAAAAATCTTCTCCTGCATCTTTTAGCAGGTTGTTAAGACGCTCTGTTTTATTGAATAAAATATTAGAGAAGGGTACCGTTGCAGCCTTTATTTCATTAAGCGTTAGCGCTGCGGGAAAAAGATCTGATAATAAAACGCTTATAGATTCTTTATGCAAAGAGATTTCATCCTCTTTAATACCGTGGATAAGCTCCTCATGATCATCTACATATCTCAATACAGAAGAAATGTATAGTTTCTTAAAATTACTATCTTCTTTCTCTAGCCTTGCCACGTATTGATCCACCACTTTTTTAAAAGTAAGGTTGACTATCATATGATCACGACTGCTATTATTTCCCATGTTTCAAAGATACTTGTTCTAATGAATGCAATGAAATTACTAATATAATTTTTGATTTCTTTAACCTGATTAAGGTATAAGTCAATTATTTTAGCTTAAAATCTTAATAATGAAGTATCTGATTGTCTTTTTAACCTTTATAGCTGTAAATCAATGTAATGAAAAAAGCAAAGAGACACATTTTATAGACGGTGATGCACCTGGAGTGACAAATGGTATGCGTGTTTATCTTAATGATCTGGATGAAAACGGGCGAACTATTGTTATAGATACCAGTATTGTGATGGAAGAAAAATTCTTTTTTGATAAAAAAGAAGAATTGAACAATGAAGAAATAAGATTTTTAACATTAGACGGTAGTCAAGGTAATTTTATATTATTGATTGAAAATGATCCTTTAAAAGTGAGAATTAAAAAAGACTCTCTTTTTGATAGTGATGTTGTAGGAAGTAAATCCAACGAAGATTTAAAAATATTTAAAAAACGTCAATCTACCTATGCCACTAACTCTAGAAAATACCGTGATGAAAGAGCTGCTGCTGTCAGAAGCGGTGATCAGGCTTTTGCAACAACCATTACTAATCAATGGTCTACTGCAGAGAAGGATTTCAAGGCTTATGCTATACAAATGGTAACTAGTCATCGTTCTAGCGTTATAGCTCCTATGATACTGGGAGAATTATTGAACAGCAAAATGCTGGATGAGAAAGTTTCTAGGAGCATCTATAATAATTTTGATCCACAGGTACAAGAATCTGTAATGGCAAAAAGAATAGATGCCTATCTCAAAAAGGCAGAGTCTGTTGCCATAGGAGCTGAAGCTCCAGATTTTGAGGGAGCTAGTCCCGATGGTAAAGTGATAAGACTAAATGAAGTGCTAGGAAAAGTTACTCTGATAGACTTTTGGGCCTCTTGGTGTGGACCATGCCGAAGAGAAAATCCAAATGTGGTGAGCGCTTACAACAAATACCATGATAAAGGTTTTAACATCCTGAGTGTTTCTTTAGACCGTAATGGCGCTGAAAAAGCATGGAAAGATGCTATCATAAAAGATAAAATGAACTGGAATCATGTTTCTAGGTTACAATATTTTGGACCACTTGCAAAGCTTTATAATGTAAATGCTATTCCAGCTACCTTTTTATTAGATGAGAACGGTATTATTATCGCAACAAACTTGCGTGGACAAGAGTTGCACCGCAAACTTGAAGAGTTACTAGGGGAATCTTAGTGCTATTAATTCCTTAAAAACTTCAGTAGTATAAACAGTACTATTATGGTGACAGTTAAGGTCACCACAGTTATGGTATTGGTGTAAATCAAATCAAAATCATACATTAAAGTTACCAAAATACCAGCCACTGCGCCACCAAAATGGGCATCATGACCTATGTTATCATTAAGTTTCTTGATGCCGTAAAAAGAGTAGATCAAATAGCCTATCCCAAAAACAAAACCTGGAATACCAAAATAGATTCTCATGGAAGGATCTAATAAAATAGCACTGTAAATAATTCCTGAAACAGCTCCACTTGCTCCTAAAGCGCTGTAATGGTATTCGCTTTTATGAAAAAGGTAGCTTAAAAAGTTAGCTGCTAATAAGCTGACCAAGTAAATAATAAGATAACTAACAGTCCCTATCTTACTTACAACTACATGAGAAAAAAAGAACAGTGTCAGCATATTAAAGAATAAATGTCGCTGATCTGCATGAAGAAAACCGCTGGTAAAAAAACGCCATTGTTCACCGCGTTGAATTCCGGCTATATTAAAAAGGTATTTACTTTTAAACGCATAATCTTTAAATCCTTTAAAGCTTATAATCAAGTTGGCCACTATAATAACTATAGTGACAATATCTAGTTGGTACATGAATGAATTTATAACTGACAAGATAGTATATTTGCTTAAAATTGGTACATGAAGGCAGTCGCTTTTTATCTTATATATCCTATTCTTTGGATCATTTCACGTTTACCTTTTCCTATTGTTTATTTGATAAGTGATTTCTTTTATTTTATTACTTATTACATTCTCGGTTATCGCAAAGAGGTGATTAAAAGCAATATAAGAATTGCTTTCCCCAAAAAAAACGAAAAAGAAATTACGCGATTAGCTAAGAAAAGTACCCAACACTTTTGTGATATTTTTATCGAGATGATTAAGTCGATGGGGATGAGCAAGAAGTCGATGAAAAAAAGATTCATTTGTACGAATCCTGAAATGGTGAACGTTTTAGCAAAAGCTAAAAAGCCCCTCATCGTGATGTTCGGTCACCAGGCAAGTTATGAATGGACTATGGTCCTCGATGACGTTTTGGACTATAAAGTCTACGCTATCTATAAGCCTTTGAAAAACAAAAGGTTGAATGATTTAATCGTCAACATTAGAAAGAAATTCAATAGTGAACTGGTCGCTATGAGAGAAGCCACCGCCGTCATGAATAAATCTGTCCAAACTGAAGCTGCTTTATTTGCACTAGTAGCAGATCAGTCTCCTAAGGCTGGACGTGCTCAGTATTTTACCAACTTTTTTAATGTACCTAGTGCTGTCTTTAAAGGTGCAGAACGTATTGCCAAAGAGCACCATACAGCAGTTTTTTTTCTTAGAATCACTAAGGTAAAACGAGGCTATTACGAGACAGAATTTGTCAACATTACATCAAATGGTGGAGAAACAAAGGACTGGGAAATAACAGACACCTTCTTCCAACTGCTTGAAGAGCAAATCATCAAACAGCCAGAATATTATTTATGGTCTCATAAACGGTGGAAGTCTACTTTAGAAAACACTAAGCGTGCTGTTGAGCTATCTCCTCGAGTTCAGCAATAAAACGATCAGCTAGAGCATCTGCTATTTCTTGTGTTGGAGCCTCGGTATAGATACGTATAATAGGTTCTGTATTGGATTTTCTCATGTGCACCCATTGATCGGCAAAATCAATTTTAACACCATCTATACTGGTTACTTCTTCAGATTTGTATTTAGCATGAATATCCTCAAGAATTGCATCTACTGGCATTCCTTTGACCAGCTGAACTTTTTTCTTACTCATAAAGTATGAAGGGTAACTGGCTCTCAACTCGCTTACTTTCATTTTCTTTTCAGTAAGTAAAGAAAGAAACATAGCTACACCTACTAATGCATCTCTACCGTAATGGGATTCAGGATATATAATACCTCCATTTCCTTCTCCTCCTATCACTGCGTTTTTTTCTTTCATTTTTTGCACCACATTGACCTCTCCTACTGCAGCGGCAAAGTAAGTGCCTCCGTGTTTTTCAGTCACATCACGTAAAGCTCTTGAAGAGGAAAGGTTAGAAACCGTATTCCCTTTTTTGTGACCCAAAATGTAATCTGCACAGGCGACTAAGGTATATTCTTCTCCAAACATTTCTCCTGTTTCATCGACAAATGCCAGTCGATCCACATCTGGATCTACGGTAATCCCAAAATGTGCCTGGTGTTTTTTAACTGCTTCACATAAATCTCCTAAGTGCTCTTTAAGTGGTTCTGGATTATGTGGAAAATGACCTGTAGGATCGCAGTACAACTCTACTACTTCTACTCCTAATGCTTTACATAAAGCTGGAATAGCAATACCTCCGGTGCTGTTTACACCATCTACAACCACCTTAAAACCAGCCGCTTTTATAGCGTCTATTTGAGTAACTTCCATATCCAGTACCATCTGAATATGCTGGTCTATATAATCTTCTATGATTTGTACAGTTCCTAAATCATCCACTTCAGCATAATGAAAATCTTCTTTATCAGCGCTGTCCAAAATCTTTTGCCCTTCTACCCCGTCTAAGAATTCTCCCTTGTTATTGAGTAATTTCAAAGCATTCCATTGCTTAGGGTTATGACTAGCCGTAAGAATGATGCCACCATCTGCCTGTTCATTGGGAACCGCAAGTTCTACAGTAGGAGTTGTACTCAGTCCTAAATCTACGATATGACACCCCATACCTATTAAAGTATTTTGCACTAAGGATTGTATCATGGAACCGCTTATCCTTGCATCTCTTCCTATCACAACCTTAGGAGCCATTTTGCCAGAGTTTTCTTTGATCCAAAGGGCATAGGCGCTGGCAAATTTAACCGCATCTAATGGCGTTAAATTATCGCCTGGTGCACCACCTATGGTTCCGCGTATTCCTGAAATAGATTTTATAAGAGTCATAAATTATTGGTTTACATTTGCCACAAAAGTAGTCTTTCTAAAAAATATTTACCCATTACGCCTATGAATTATCTCGCTCATATTTACCTTTCAAAAGAAGATAAAGAATTGAGAATAGGCAATTTTATTGCAGATGCGGTTAAAGGAAAAGACTTCAGTATGTTTCCAGATCGAGTGGCTCAGGGGATTATACTCCACCGTCATATTGATACTTTTACAGACACACATCCTGTGGTAAGAAAAAGCAAAGACTTGATTAGGGAAGAATACGGACACTGGAGCGGAGTTATTGTAGATATTTACTACGATCATTTCCTTGCTGCTAATTGGTCTGACTTTCATCACATGCCTTTAGAAGATTATGTGCAAGACTTTTACACAGACCTTACCGATCAATATAAGGTCTTACCAGAACGGGTTCAAAAGTTCTTGCCTTATATGATAGAACAAAATTGGCTGTATAATTATGCAACCGTAACGGGTATTTCCAAGATTTTTGAACAAATGAATCATCGAACCAAAGGGAAAAGCAAAATGAACTTTGCCCCTATAGAATTGGTCAAGTACTACCAGGAACTAGAAGGGCATTTTAGAATCTTTTTTAAGGATTTAAAAATTCATGTAGAACAACGTACTTCGGAGATATAGAGCCAGTGCTCACATACCAGATTCCAGCATTTAAAAACAGAGGAATGATTTGTTAGTCCAAATCAACTGTACAAGCAGCCTTTTTAAAACCTCCATAAGCTTGCTTTAACTCATTATTGCAGTGCTGGCATCATATTATGCATTAAACTAAAAGCATACCCTAAATAACTACAAATGACGCTGCAACACAAGTTAAAAACTAGGTTCCTATAAAGTCTTTCAAATATTGGATAACCGTTAGGTGATTTTCGTACGTATAATCTAAATGAGTAACCATTCTCAACTTGCCTGGCCCCATTTGGCTTATGATCAAGTTTTTTGAAGCACAGTAATCCATTACCGCCTTCTCATCTTTCACTTCAAAGATGACTATGTTGGTCTCTACCGGCGCTACTTTTACCACATAATCAAGAGAATCGAGTACATTACCCAGCTCTTGTGCTCGAGCATGGTCTTCTGCAAGTCGATCAAAATTATGATCCAGTGCATAATTTGCAGCAGCAGCCATAAAGCCTATTTGTCGCATACCGCCTCCCAGTACTTTACGTACTCGCATTGCCTTTTTCATGATTTCTTTCTTACCGGTAAGAACGGTACCTAATGGCGTTCCCATTCCTTTAGAAAAACAGACAGAAATAGTATCAAAAATTTCTCCATACTCTTTAGGATCTTGTCCAGTAGCCACTAGTGCATTCCATAAACGTGCTCCATCGAGATGCAATCCCAGACCGTGTTTTGTACAAACGGCTTTAATTTCTTTAAACGTTTGAAAGTCGTAACAAGCGCCACCGCCTTTATTTGTCGTGTTTTCCAAGCATACTAAAGAAGTCAATGGACTGTGGTAAAAATCTGGCGGGTTGATCGCTGCCTCTACTTGAGCAGCCGTTATCATACCTCTGGAACCATCCAATAATTTACAAGAAACACCGCTATTAAAAGAAGCTCCCCCTCCTTCATAATTATAGACATGTGCATATTTATCACATATCAACTGCTCCCCAGGTTGTGTATGCATTTTAATCGCAGCTTGATTTGCCATACTTCCGGTTGGGAAAAATAAGGCATCATCCATCCCAAACAGCTCTGCCACTCGCCTTTCTAACTCGTTTACCGTAGGGTCTTCTTTATAAACGTCATCCCCTACTTCGGCTTGAAACATGGCCTCCATCATTCCTTTGGAAGGTTTTGTTACTGTATCACTTCTTAAATCTATCATTGATGTTTATTGTTGTTAGGCTTTGCTACCTTATCACTTCGATCAACTCACTACAAGCAGGTAAGGCAAATGTTTTATAAGTTCCGCTTTCGCGAAAGCGAAACACATAAACGCGAGATAAAAATAATATCTATCCCACATACAAGCATGGATAAAAGCAAATAATTTAATTCTATTTTTGCAGTAGTTGAAAATGACACTATGATTACTGCCGAACAGGTTAAAGAATTACAAGAACGCGTCCAAAAACTAAAGGATTATTTACAGATTGACACCAAGCAAATTGAAGTCACTAATCTAGAAGAAAAAACCTTTTCTCCAGATTTCTGGAACAAGCCTAAAGATGCAGAAGTGATCATGAAACTACTGCGTAACGTAAAGCAATGGACAACAGACTATGCTACAGCCCTAACCCTTACGGAAGATCTGGAAGTCCTCTTTGAGTTTTTTAAAGAAGGAGAGGCCAGTGAAGATGATGTTATGGCAAAGCATAAGGCCGCAAATGACCTCATCGAAAAATTAGAATTTAAAAACATGCTTTCTAACGAAGGTGATGATATGAGTGCCGTACTTCAAATCACTGCTGGAGCTGGCGGTACTGAATCCTGTGACTGGGCCGAAATGCTGATGAGGATGTACATGATGTGGGCCGAAAAGAACGGCTACAAAGTCAAAGAACTCAACTTTCAATCAGGAGATGTGGCCGGTATAAAAACCGTTACTCTTGAAATAGAAGGAGATTATAGTTTTGGCTGGTTAAAAAGTGAAAATGGTGTTCACCGACTGGTGCGCATCTCCCCTTTTGATTCTAATGCAAAACGTCATACTTCTTTTGCCTCTGTATATGTGTATCCGCTTGCTGATGATTCTATAGAAATAGATATCAACCCAGCAGATATTAATTGGGAATTTGCTAGATCCAGTGGTGCTGGTGGTCAAAACGTCAACAAAGTAGAAACTAAGGCCATACTGACTCACCATCCATCGGGTATCGTGATTCACAATTCTGAAACTCGTTCTCAGCTAGAAAACAGAGAGAAGGCCATGCAGATGTTAAAATCTCAGCTTTTTGAAATTGAATTACAAAAACGCAATGCTGCTCGAAAAGAAATAGAAGCTGGTAAGATGAAAATAGAATGGGGCTCTCAAATACGCAATTATGTATTACATCCTTATAAATTGATAAAAGATGTAAGAACTGGTCATGAAACTGGTAATACAGATGCCGTTCTCAACGGAGATTTAGATGCTTTTCTTAAAGCTTTCTTAATGGAAGAGAGCAAAGAGCCCCCTAGTAACGAGCTTTAACTTAAGTTTAGTAACCTTCGGTTAACCCTTTAAATAGTTTCGCAGTCTTAGAAGAAAACCTGAAGACTGCTATGAAGAAAATTCTATTCTTATTAGTGCTATTTACCTCGGCATTAAACTATTCACAAAATTCTAACCCCATTACTGTAAAAGGGAAATTAGTTGATAAAGATTCTGGAGTTCCCTTAGAATTTGCTACGGTCTCCTTTATCAGTGCTCAACCAGATCAACTTCCTCAAGGAGGTGTTACCGATTTAGAAGGTAATTACAGCATCAGCGTTCTTCCAGGAACCTATACCGTAAAATGGGAATACATTACTTTTAAAAGTATTAGTAAAGAAAATCAAGTCCTTATAGAAGATAAAGATTATGGGGTTATTTCTTTGGTTCAAGATATCGCAGAGCTTGATGCAGCAATAGTCGTTGCAGAAAAAACAACCGTAGATATTAGACTGGATAAAAAAATCTATAACATCGGTAAAGATCTTACCGTACAAGGTGGAACGGCCAGTGATGTTCTTGACAATGTACCTTCAGTTTCTGTAGATGTTGAAGGAAACGTTGCCCTAAGAGGAAATAATAGTGTGCGTATTCTAATTGATGGTCGACCTAGTGCTTTAGTGGGCTTTAGTGGTGCAGAGGCCTTACGCCAAATACCGTCAGAAGCTATTGAAAGAATTGAAGTGATTACCTCACCTAGTGCACGATATGATGCTGAAGGAACTGCAGGTATTCTGAATATCATCCTGCGCAAAAACCGCATCATAGGTTTTAACGGTTCTATTAATTTAAACACGGGTTACCCTGAACGTTATGGAGCCTCTACTAACTTAAACTTTCGTACCACCAAGTGGAACCTATTTACCAATACAGGTTACCGCTACAGGACTTCTCCTGGAAATGCTTTCACTAAAATTGAATACAAGTTCCCCGACGCTCCGCCAACTGGCACAGATTTGTTAGGAGTAAATGAAAGCCGTGAATTTGGCCGTTTAGGTAGGAGTTATTTTACCAGTTTTGGGGCTGAATATTTTATTAATGATGACAGTAGTATTCTCGCTAATGTAGTCTATCGCTTAGGTAATGATGATGATGTAAATATCAACAACAACCAACGATTTTTTGCTGATCCTACCCTTAATGAAACCAACTTAAGAGAAGAACAAGAAGCTGAAGATGAAGAGGATCTTCAATTTTCTTTAGATTATCAAAGCGATTTAGATGACAACGGACAAAAACTGAAAGCAAGTGCACAATTTTCAACATCTATAGAAGATCAGGAATCAAATATCTTACAAACTGAAATTATTTCCAATACGATCAATGACCTAGAACGTGTTTTAGAAACAGAAGATGAAACAGAAGCCTTGGTACAAGTTGATTGGGAAAAACCGGTTGGTGAGGACATTCAGTATGAAGCGGGTTATAGAGGCAATTATAGGGACATCTCTAACAGTTTCTTCTTTGAGGAAAGAGAAGATTTCCCCAATGGCCCTTTAGTTCCAGATGCAACTTTAAACAACACCTTTAGCTATGAAGAGTTTGTGAATGCGGTCTATGGACAATATGGTCAAGAGTTTGGTAAATTTTCCATGCTTGCTGGTTTAAGATTTGAGCAAACCAATATTTCTATTAATCAAGAAACAACAGATGTGACCAGCAAAAAAGAATACAGCAGTTTGTTCCCTACATTGAATCTAGGTTATGAAATACAAGACGGTGAGAATTTCACCTTGGGATACAACCGAAGAGTACGTCGACCTAGAGGACGTAGATTGAATCCATTTGCAGGCAGATCAAGTCAAAACTCCTTTTATCAAGGGAATGTAGATCTAGATCCGACTTTTTCAAATCAAGTGGACTTAGGCTACTTAAGGAGGTGGGAAAAATTGACCATAAGTACATCCCTATATTTTAATCGCAGTACTGATAATGTAGAAACTATCGAAACTACGAGGTTAGTAGATGGAAATCAAGCCGTTTTTAGATTTCCAGTGAATCTTTCTACAGAAGAGCGATTAGGCTATGAGCTTACCCTTACCTACAGACCTTTTAAGTGGTGGACCATCAATAGTGATGTAAATGTTTTTAGAGTAGAAACTGATGGAGACTATGAAGATCTAAATTTTGATTTTGTAAACACCACCTACTTTTTAAGATTAAATCAAAAATTTGAGCTACCCGCTAAATTTGATTTCCAAACACGTATCAATTACCGCGGGGCATCAGAAAGTGCTCAAGGATCTCAAAACGGTATCGCTACCATCAACTTAGCAGCTAGTAAGGAGATTTTAAAGGGACAAGGCTCCCTTACACTTAATGTGAGTGATTTATTAAATGCAAGAAGGCGAGAATCTTTCACCAATACTCCTAGTTTTATTTCTAGCAGCAGGTTCCAATGGAGAGAGCGTCAAGTAACACTTTCATTTATATACACGTTCAATCAAAGAGAAAAAAATAACGAACGTGGTGGTGAAGGTGAAGAATACGAATTTGAAGGATAGGTTGCCTTTTTATAAAGTGTAACTGATATTATAACAATGCTTAAAGGAACAAATACCTGACCCTTTCTCTAAATGTTCTCTTAAATTTCTATAGCTAGAACAACAAATGAAGTTGAATCTTGTTTACAGCTTTGATCAGAACAACAAAATGAAGGAGTTCAAAGCAGCCTCATTACAATGAGTTGCTTAGATATTTTTGTTACTCTATTAAATTACTTTTAATATTAACATAATAAAATAATATTCGATCTTTTTTTATTATAATATTTACCAAAACATAAAAATTTTATGAAAAATATAGTTTTTACACTTCTTATAGTAATAGGAGGAATTGGATCAGCAAATGCACAAGAAATTTCTAAAAATGCCATTGGTATTCGAACGGGAGATGGAGATGGTTTTGGCACTGAAATATCATACCAACGAGCCTTAGGAGCTAACAATAGATTGGAAATAGATTTGGGTTATGAAAGCGGTAAAAACTTTGACGGTTTTAAAGCAACTGGAGTTTATCAATGGATATGGAATCTAGAAGGTGGTTTTAACTGGTACGCTGGTGCTGGTGGCGGTTTAGGTACCATTAGTCTAGATAATGATTTTCCTGGAAGAGATCAATTTACCAATGATTCTGAAACCTTTTTCTTTGCCGCAGGACAAGTAGGTATAGAATATAGTTTTGATATTCCCCTATTGCTTTCACTAGACGTTCGACCAGAATTCTATTTTGGAGATTTTAGGGACGGAAATGATCTAGACATTGCATTAGGCATCAGATACCTATTCTAAGTCATCTCTTTAGGAATAAAAAAAATGGCGACCAGAAATGGTCGCCATTTTTTGTTTACTTCTCGGTTACTCTAATGCTCACACGATTTGCTGGTTGATTTGCCAGTATTACTATGCCTGGAGTGGTCATACTCATAGTAACTGGTGCATTTGGCGAAGGTTTTACATAAGAAAATTCATATGTGCGCTGTTCTAAATTATAGCTAGGCGCTGAAACACTATATCCTCCCGTATTCTGTTGTCCCATAGCCACCACAATTACTGACTGGGTAGTAAAATCTACCTTTGGAATTTCAAAACCTGGGGATCGAGTTGCATTGAGACCTACATAAAATTCTTTTAGCTTTTCCTCCGAATCAATAATCATTGACTTCTCATCCACCATATTAATATTGCTATCGTTGATAAGAATTTCAAAGCTGTTGACTAGGGGTTGTTTGGCCTGCTTTGTCGTTTCTTTTTTACTACAGCACGAACTGAAACTACAAAGACTTAGTACCAGCAAGCACAGTGTTATATAATTTTTCATATTGAGGTATTATTTTTAGTATGTCGTATTGTTGCGCTTTCGCGAAAGCGGCATTCTTAAAATCATTTAAAACCTGATCGTCTTTCAAGATCTTCATAGCATTTGCTGCCATTTCTTCAATGTTGCCTACATCACTGGTATAGCCTGAAACACCATCTTCATTCACCTCTGGTAAACCACCTGTATTTGTGGAGATCACTGGAGTGTGGTTTGCCATGGCTTCTAAGGCCGCAAGACCAAAACTTTCCTTCTCAGAAGGCAATAAAAACAAGTCTGAAAAACAGAGAATACGATCAATTTCTGTACTGTTCCCCACCCATTTGATCTTCATTTTTAAACCAGCTTTATGAGCATATTCTTCTGCTGCAAAACGTTCTGGACCATCTCCTACCATAATTAATATGGCCGGAATTTGTTTCTCTACTATTTCAAAAATCTTTACGATATCCATAAGGCGTTTTACAGGACGCATATTACTTATATGGGTAATAATACGCTCTTGCGGGAATGCCATTACGGTTCGGTCACAATCCTTAAACTCTGTCTTGTACAAGGACATATCTATAAAATTAGGAACCACATCGATTTGCTTGGTAATTTCAAAAAGCTCTATAGTATCTCGTTTCAAACTAGCTGAAACAGAAGTCACCACATCACTATTATTGATGCTAAAAGTGACCGCTGGTTTATAAACAGGATGGTTTCCTACGAGTGTAATATCGGTACCGTGCAAGGTCGTGACCATAGGTAATGTAATCCCTTGATCTTTCAACATTTGTTGTGCCATATAGCCCGCATAAGCGTGTGGTATCGCGTAATGAACATGCAATAGTTCAATACCGTATTCCTGTACCACATTTACTAGTTTACTGGACAGTGCCAATTCGTAAGGCTGGTAATGAAACAACGGATATTCTTCTACGTTTACTTCGTGAAAAAAAATATTTCTTGAAAATAAATCCAGTCTTACCGGTTGTTTATAGGTCACAAAATGTACTTCGTGACCGCGTTCAGCAAGTGCTGTACCCAACATGGTAGCTACTACTCCACTACCACCGAAGGTAGGATAACACACTATGGCTAGTTTCATTAGTTTAGATTTAGTCTATGATAGAGTCATAGATAATTTGCTGAATATCAGTTCTGATATTTTTATCGATGAGGAATCTATTTCCTGCATCTGGATGTATCCTATTGGACAAGAACACATATACTATTTCTTCTTCAGGATCTGCCCAGGTATAAGCACCTGTAAAACCACTATGCCCAAAACTCCTTTTACTCACACAACCGCAGGTAGGGCCTTCTTCTTCTAATTGTGGTTTATCAAATCCTACTCCGCGTCGCACATCACTCTCACAGAAGTAGCAGGTATTGAACTTATCTATAGTCTCTTGTGTAAAATACTGTCTCCCTCCATAAGTACCTCCTTGAAGATACATTTGCATCATCTTTGCTATATCATTTGCATTTGAAAACAAACCGGCATGTCCACCTATTCCGCCTTGCATCGCTGCACCTTGATCGTGCACATAACCATGAATCAATTGTTTTCTAAAGGTCGTATCATTCTCTGTAGGAATGATCTGAGAAATAGGGAATTTTTTACGGGGTAAGTAACCGGTGCGGTTCATTCCTAGACTTTCATAAAAATGATCTTGCGTCAGTTCATCTAAGTTTTTATGGTAATGACTTTCTATATATTTTTTTAATAAATAATAAGGAAGGTCGCTGTATTTGTATTCAAGATCTTCTCTTAACTCACTGTTTTTAATGCGGTTAAATATAGTATCCTGAGCCATAGAATTGATAAACAACTCGTCGGCTACTTGAGTTCTGTAATTTGCTTTAGATCCCTTACTGTAATATTGAGATAAAGGTTGGTGCGTCAAAGAATCTAGCGTATAGATATAAAATGGAATCCATGGCTTTAACCTAGCGTAATGGGAAAGCATTTGCTTCACCGTTATTTGCCCCTTATTAGTGCTCATTAAGTCTTCATCTAGTTTAGAAATAACATCATCTATAGAGAGAATGTTATTTTCTTCCAACTCCATAACTAGTGGAAGCGTCGATAGAATCTTTGTAACAGAGGCAATGTCGTAAAGATCACTATAGGTGACTGGATCTTTTTTGTCATAGGTATGATACCCATAGGTCTTGTCTAAAATTACCTTACCGCGTCGGGCTACTAGAATTTGCATTCCTGGAGCTCCTTTTTTGTTGATCGTATAATTTGCAATACTATCTATTTTTGCCAGCATTCCAGAGTCCAATCCTACACTAGAAGGATCATTACCATAAGAAAGGCGTTTTACATTTTTAACCGCTATTCCTTCATTAACTTTAAACAAGCCAGCACTTACTGGTAAGGTCCCAACTGCATCTCTACCACCAAAAATCAATTGTGCACTAACCATTTGACTCCACTCACTATTTTGATAAGACATAATGATGCCTTCAAAATTCTTTGCCGTCTTGATCTGATCTAGCATATAGGGACTTACAAAACCATCAAAAATAATGCGATGCTTTCTTGCTATCTCATACAACCAAGTCAACTCGCGTTCTTCTAAGCTATATGATTTCCATGGATTCTCGTTACCTCTATGCAATCCTACGATAACTGTATTGTAGTTTTCTAGCATTTGAAGCAACACATCCAGCTTATCTCCTACTATCTTGTCTACTTTGGTGTATTTATTAAGCTCTTTATAAAAAACTTCTCCAGAATCATCGCCTAATTCTACATAAGCGATTTTCTTTGTTTCTAGATTGGTAATCGGTAAAATATTGTTTTCATTCCTAACAACAGTAATGGCTTTAGAAATTGCGTTTTCGTAGACCACCTCGTCTTGTTCCGTATTTAAGTCCTCTAGGAGTTGTGGAATAACAACCGGTTTATAATGGTTAAGGCCTACAATGTACTTAGACATCAATATCTTTTTTACAGAATGCGCAAATCGCTCTTCGGTGATATCACCTGCGACCATGGCTGCGACTATTTTATCAATAGATTTAGGCACATCTTCAGAGATTAATAGCACATCATTACCCGCTTTAAACGCTTGTAAGTCTATTTCTCCTGGGGCACTAAAATTACTCGCCCCTTTCATATTCAAAGCATCTGTAAAGATCAATCCATTAAAACCTAACTTTGTTTTCAATAAATCAGTGACTACTTTTTCACTGAGACTTGTAGGATAGCCAGACCTAGATTCCAGACTTGGGATATTTAAATGAGCAACCATCACACTCGCCATTCCTTTGTCAATCAACTTTCTATAAGGAGTTAATTCTACACTATCGATACGAGCTGCACTAAAATCTACTGTTGGCAAGGTTTTGTGACTGTCTTGATCTGTATCTCCATGACCAGGAAAATGCTTTGCACAAGCCAGTGTGCCTGTACTCTGCATGCCTTTCATAAACGCACCGGCCTTGTCGGTGACATTATACATGTCTTCACCAAAGCTTCTATTTCCTATAATAGGATTCTGCGGATTGGTATTGATGTCTACATCTGGTGCAAAGTTAATATGCACTCCCAGTCTTTTGCAATGCTCACCGATTCGTTTTCCTACCTCATAACTGGATCTTGTTCCAGGAGTTGCTCCCAGCGTCATGTTCCATGGGAAGGCATAGGTACTGTCCAGTCGCATAGCGAGCCCCCATTCGGCATCCATGGCGATCAATAGAGGTGTTTTTGATTTGGCTTGCAACTCATTAGTTAAATAAGCTTGTTGCACTGGTCCTCCTTTTGAAAAGATGATGCCGCCTATTTTATACTTTTCCACCAATTTGCGTACCTGGTCAGCATGTGCTTTTCCCTTATTAGAAAACAGGTCTACCATAAATAACTGCCCAATCTTTTCTTCTTGAGAAAGACTTTGGTATACGCTATCTACCCATTGCATTTGTTCAACAGAGTCAATAGCAACGAGAGGTTGACTAGTGGTTAATTGTGCTTGTGATGTGTACGCTTTCGCGAAAGCGAGCACTATCAAAAGCCATGAAGCATATTTAAATTTCATATAATATTTACAGCATTTTCTATTAGAAATCAAGAATCATTCCCATATCAAACGACTTTTAGCTTTATTTGATAAAATAACGACCAATTTACCAGCCTTTTGAAGTTCCTTAACCTTCATCGAAAGATACCTAAAAACAAAGGGTTGACATAAAAAAACCAGCTTAAAAGTAAGCTGGTTTAGATTGTTTTATTATTAAAGTATTCTAGAAAAATCTCGAATGCCAGCTTTCATTTGCAGGCACCTCCCAGTGTTCTTTATACTCTCCTACGGTTTCTACCAAGTTATTGAAAACAATGGTGTTGGGAGAAACTGATTTTGCTTTGGCCATTTTTTTAAAGTCGGAGAGTTCTTTATGAGCAACATACTGACCGTTTTTAAAGGTCACATTCATTTTATCCATCAAATCGATGCGAAATGCTTTCTCTATAGACTGTATAAAACGTACACAAGAATCGATAGAACAACCTGTTGCACCGGCTTTAGACTGGTCTAACCCTATCACAATAAAGCGATTATAAGGATATTCCACACCTGAAAAAAGATCCTTGCCGTGCGCCGTCCATTGCTGTAGGAAATTATCCATTTGTGGTTTTAACTCGTTCAGCTCATCATTTGTAAAAGGTCTATTTGCTTGGTAAATCCATACTCTAGCATCGTCTGGAAGATCTTTAAAATTTGCGTGCATAATTTATTTATTTTTGTGACTTTATTTCTAAATGCAATTGACATCAAGAAATTAAAGCATATAAGATTGAATATAAAATTTATTAATAATGAAAGTTGCTTTTCATGTTTCTCATTAAAAGCTACCATTCATGCAGCTTGAAAAACACTTTTTAATAACTATTTCTAGCAAAATAAGTGAATTAGCTCTTTGTATGATTTAAACAATAGATTTTTTTTGATTTTGGTGCATTAGTTAAAATCCTTTTTTATCATATTCCCTGAAAAGAAAAAACCAAAAATAGTCATCCCTACAAAGTAAAAACAATAATAATCAATTCTTAAATCGGACAAATCAAAAACAAGGTCGAATAAATAAACAATTATAGTATTTAAAAAACCCATCACTAGACCTGTAATTATTCTGGTTTTAAAGCTGATTTTTTTTTTAAAATCAAACAAGTTTTTAAAGAATGACATTATTTAATTTATTAAAAATTATTGATCATTTGTGTTCTTAACTATATATCCAGCACTAAAAAAACCGAATATAAACATAAAGGCTAAGAAGCACATGTAATAGCCCAAACCAAAGTCTGCCATGTCAAAGACTGTGAAAAGAATATAAGAAAGAAACGTTGTCACAGTAGCGCTTATTAAAGCATAAATCAGTCTCATTTTAACAGGGGCTTTTGTAAAATCAAATAAACTCATTCCCCCTTGTCCTTGTTCCCTTTGCGCATCGACCACCATATAATCGCAGCTACCAAAAGCCCAAACATTATAAAATCTACTGCAAACTTGACAATACTAAATCCTTCATCTCCAGTAAACTGATAGAAAATAGACATGATAATCGCATACACCAGCCCTCCGAAGGAACCCGATAGTACAATACTTCTATAATCAATTTTTTGTTTCAATAAATTTACTTTGTGTCAACTCTATCGAGAACTAACATATTTCTATATTCGCCTATACGAGGATCATAAATATCTAACTCCATTGCTGTAAAAACATAAGTCGTCTTTCCTTTTACGGCATCTTCTAGCAACTCATCGTTATCTACATAGGTAAGCCATAACAGCTTACGTCTACGACCATCTTCATCTTTAATTTCAAAAGATTTGAATTTATCATCTTCTACTTTTACTATTTTACCAGTAATAACAAGATTCTCCTCTTCCAGTTCCATCTCCTCCTCGATATCATCAGCAAACAACATAAAAAGCGGAATAGACTCTGGGCAAGACCCTGCAAGCATAATACCTACTTGCTCTCCTAATTTCTCAGCGTTATTCGCATCAAGAAAATTGATCCCTTTATCGTCAAAATACTTTTGATTATTAGAATAGGCTTGAAGCATACAAGATCCTAATTCCATCTCTGCCTTTTCTTTGGTCTCTATGTCTCCTTTAGTCTGTATACATTCACAAACTTGGTCTGCTAGTTCTTTGACAGCTTCTTCATTAAACTGCTGTGCATTTACAGAAGCTGTTGTCAACAATACTAAGAGTCCTATGTATATATTCTTCATTATAAATCGTTTGCACTTGCTATTAATTCTGCGATATCCATAACTTCTACTTTCCCTTCTTTTTCGGCGGCTTTTACACCATCGGTCATCATGGTATTACAGAATGGACATCCAGCAGCAATAATATCAGCACCAGTATCCACCGCCTCTTCTGTGCGTTCAATGTTGATTTCTTTGTCTCCAGGTTCTGCATCCTTAAACATTTGTGCTCCACCAGCTCCACAACACAGCCCGTTACGACGACTGCGTTTCATTTCAACCAGTGCTGCATCTAGCTTTTCTATCAGTTCCCTTGGAGCCTCATAAATATCATTAGCACGTCCTAAATAACAAGGATCGTGATAAGTGATTTTCTTTCCTTTAAATTTCCCTCCTTCAATCGTAAGTCGACCATTAGAAATTAAGTCCTTAAGAAATGAGGTATGATGAATCACTTCATAATTCCCACCTAATTCAGGATATTCATTTTTAAGCGTATTGAAACAGTGAGGACAAGCAGTAACGATTTTTTTGATCTCATAGCCATTTAGCACTTCTATGTTCATCATCGCTTGCATCTGGAAAAGAAACTCATTCCCTGCTCTTTTTGCAGGATCTCCAGAACAGCTTTCTTCTGCTCCTAAAACTGCAAATTCTACTCCAGCTTTATTCAAAAGCTTTACAAAAGCTTTGGTGATTTTCTTTGCTCTATCGTCAAAACTACCACTACATCCTACCCAAAACAATACTTCGGGCTGTTTGCCTTGTGCTATAAATTCGGCCGCTGTAGGTACTACTAAATTGTTACTCATATAGTTATATTTCGAATTCAAAAATATTGAATTCAGAATTGGTATTTACTTATACAATTGATTAGAATTGTGTTCTGCTTAAGTATCTCAACTGTTTTAGATACGCATTACAACTCCCAGACCAATTATTTATGGTTTTTAAAAACCTCTATCTTCACTTCTTTCTCTATCAGGTGAGTAAATTCACCTGTATAACGTGTTGCTCTTACCATGTGGTTATCGATCCAATGGTAATTCCCACCTCTAGGTTTACCCATTAACAGGCTGTGGAATTTAAAACCGTGTTTATTCAACCAGTCTTCAGTAACCTGACGGTGCTCCTCAGTTCTAGAGGTAAAGAAACAAATAACGTGTCCTTGATCATACCATTCATTGAGCGTTATTAACGCATCTGGAAAGGGTGCACAAGTAGCCATTCTCTCCGGCTCTTCGTTAGGCACATCTTCTGTGATGGTTCCATCAATATCTATTAAATAATTTTTTACTCCTTCTGGAAGTACTGGACTTGCCAGGGTTCCGTCTTTATTCAGGGCCTCCTGAAATTGTTCTTCACTCATATTTTATTCCTTTGCCCAATTAAGGCGGTCCATCTGGTTATACGGCCATGGTGCTCCATTATTTTCAATGTTCCCCATAGTGGTATTTAATTCACTAGGTGCTGCACTATTTTCCAACACTAAATACCTTCTCATTTCCATGATAATACTCAAGGGATCAATACCTATAGGACAAGCCTCTACACAAGCATTACATGTTGTACATGCCCAAAGCTCCTCTGTGGATATATAATCATTCAACAAAGTCTTTCCATCATCCTTCCACTCACCTTCTTTGTTGATTACCGCTCCTACCTCTTCTAATCGATCACGAGTATCCATCATTATTTTACGTGGGCTCAACTTCTTACCTGTGATATTTGCTGGACACTCTGAAGTACAACGTCCACATTCTGTACAGGTATACGCATTGAGCAATTGTACTTGATCTAGATCAAAAATATCATTTGCTCCAAGCGCCGCTGGAACTTCATCTGCCTCATTAGGGTCTGGAGCAGCAAATGGATCTGCATTTGGATCCATCATCATTTTTACTTCTTTAGTAACAGCAGCCATATTAGTGAACTGTCCTTTAGGAGTCAACTTTGCAAAATATACATTAGGGAACGCCAACATAATATGAAGGTGTTTGGACCAATATAAATAGTTTAAGAAAATCAAAATCCCAGTAATGTGCAACCACCAACAGGTTCTTTCTATAAGAAGTAAGCTTTCAAAGCTCATTCCATCAAATAACGGAGAGATAAAACCGCTGATTGGAAAACTACCTGCATTGATATAATGTGCAGCTGCTTCACTAGTAAACTGACCCGCCAGCACGCCTTCTTGTATGCTGAGATCTGCAGCATTCATGGTTAAGAACAAAGTCATCAATACGACTTCAAAATAAAGAATGTAATTGGCATCGTTTTTAGGCCATCCTTTAAGCTCGCCCATTATAAAACGCTTGATGTTCATTACATTTCTACGCAACCAAAAAATAACAACTGTTGCTAAAACCAGAAATGCAAGAATTTCAAATGTAGCGATCAATACACCGTAAACACCTCCTAAATATGGAGCAAATATTCTATGCTTCCCTGTGATACCATCAATGATGATTTCAAATACTTCAATGTTAATGATTACAAAACCTACGTAAACTACGACATGCAAGAAACCCGCAATAGGACGTCTAACCATTTTTGATTGTCCCAAAGCAATACGGGCCATTTGAGCAAAACGTTCTCCTTTACGATCGGAGCGATCTACTTTTTTTCCAAGTTTAATATTGCGTATCATCTTTTTGATGTTACTAGCAAAATAACCTACTCCTGCAAGGAGTAGAAAAACAAATATGATATTAGGTATGTATTCCATAGGTAATTATTGGTCTCTATCTTCTGGTTTTTCGTATTCTCCTGGCTTTTTTCCAAAAACAGAAAAATGTACATATCGCTTAGGGTTGAGTTTGATGTCTTGCATCAACATTTCTGCTTGCCTAGTGGTTCTTTCTAAATTGTTGTATAAGGAGTCGTCTGTCATTAATTTTCCAAGACTTCCCTTACCAGAAGCTATATCGTCTAAAACGATATTGAATTTTGCGACAGCAGCTTGTAGTTCTTTCACCGTTCCTGCAATTTCAACTCGAGCTAAAGTATCTGATATAGCAGCAAAGTTTTTAGTCGTCTTATCTAAGTTTCCTATGGTTCTATCCAACTGTTCTCTATTATCAGTAAGTAGTGAATTTGCGCTATTAGAAAGTCCTCTTATTTCAACTAAGGTTTTGTTAACCTCATCAAGACTACTCTTAATCGCAAGTCTGGTTTTAGGACTCAAGGTTTGATTCACAGCAGTTAGAGCAGAGTCTGCACTTACTACCATATGCTCAATCTTATCTTTTAAAGGGATAAACTCATCCATGACTTTTCCTTGAATACCGTCATCTGTCTGAGACTGTAGGGTATCTCCTGGCTTTGCTGGTCTGGCAGTACTTTCATAATCTGGTACTATAGCAAGTGCCTTACCTCCTATCAAACTGGTGCTGTATACAGATGCAACACTTTCTGAAGAAAAACTAAAAGATTCATCTACATGAAATTTAACCAACAATCTTCCAGATCCATCTAGGAAATCGATATCATCTATATTACCTACTCGTAGACCATTTATAGTTACTGGTGCAGAAGAAGTTAGTCCTTCAACGTTATCATAGACCGCATAAAACGACCTGTCACTTCTCAAAAGATTGCGACCTTTTAAATACTGATACCCAAAAATAAACAGCGCTATAGCTCCTACTGTTAGGATACCGACCTTGATTTCTTTTGAAAATTTCATAAAACTGACGTAATTGAGCATGTAAATATAAGACAAGCGATATTTATAAGGGCTAAGATTTATTTAGGATTTATCACAATCTGCGACGTTCTCCTTTTTCATAAATCACTATAAATGCAGATGTGTACCCTTTTGCAATAGCTTTTTCTTTTAATTCTGACACTTCCTTAAGAGAAGAGAAATTACCTGTAAAATATCGATAAATACCACCTTCTTTCTCTCGAGAAATTTCTGGCAGACTTTTGAAGTTATAAGATTGTGCCTCTAGTTTATTACTACTGGCACTTATTTGTACTTTATAAACGATATTATTTCCTGCTGCTGCTGCAGTGCTTGTTTCAGAAGTAACTACCTGCTCTACTTCAAAAAGATTGATCTCTCTATTCTTTTGATAATCTAATACAGCCACATAAATAGAATTGGCTACTTTCTTTTGGCCCGAAGTACTTCTTAAAAACGTACGCTCTTCCTCATTGGTAAGAAAACCAGTTTCTATCAATACGCTAGGCATATAAGAAAGTCTTAAAACGGCAAATCCTGCTTGTTTTACACCGCGATTCTTTCTGCTCAATTGGGTTTGGAATCTAGACTGTACATTGGTACCCATCTCTATACTGTTATCTAAATATTCTTCTTGTATCATTAAGTTGGTCGCAAAACTAGATGGATCATTAGGATCAAAACCTACATATTTCTCTTTGTAATTTTCTTCTAATAAAATCACAGAGTTCTCTCGTTGTACCACTTCTAGGTTATCTGCATTTCTATGAATTCCTAATACCCAAGTTTCATTTCCTTTAGCAGCGGTAGCAGCTGCAGCGTTGCAATGAACGGATACAAATAGATCTGCTTTTGAATTATTTGCGATGTCTGCTCGTTGATACAGTTCCAAAAACTTATCTGTCGTACGTGTATAGACTACTTTTATCTCTGTATGTGATTCCAATTGTTTACCTAAAAGCTTCACTACTTTCAAGGCAATATCCTTTTCAGCAGTTTGGGCTACATACTTGCCAGAATCCTTACCACCATGTCCAGCATCGAGTACCACAGTAAAAACCTTTTTATCGGTCACTTTTGTAGAATCGATCGGTATATTTGCCATCGATACGATAGGAATGCTAAGAAGTACAATAATCAAATATATCTTTGTTTTCATATTAAAACTATAAGTTGTGAATGTGTTGTTTATTAGTTCGCTTTCGCGAAAGCGTAATTATTAGAAAACGCTTAAAATTTATATGTAGTTTTGACGTTTCAAAAACCAGACCATTATTAATAACAAAAATAGCATAACCTAGATTGCATTTACGTTTAAAGCATATTATTTTATCCCTACTGTTTTTAACAGGCACAATGTCCATCACGGCACAGGAACTTCCAGAAACAGGAATACCTATTCCGGTTGAAAAACCTAAACCTGAACAGAAAAAAGAGGAAAAGAAGCCCGTGAATGAAGAGGTGGCTAAAATTCCAGAGATTCCAAAAGATTCTGTAATTAACGACTCGGTTAAAAAACCAAAAGCTTTCCTTGAGTACCGCATTGAGTCTAGTGCTAAAGATTACAAACGTATTGATAGAAAAGGAAATACCATTACCTTATACAACGAAGCAAAAATAATTTACGGTGACATTACTATAGAGGCCGGAAAAATCATCATCAATAATAATACGGGAGATGTTTTTGCCTATGGTATTCTAAAAGATTCTTTGGGCTATACACAACGTCCGGTATTCTCTCAAGGGGGGAATGTTGTAAAGCCAGACTCTATTATTTTTAATAAAAACTCACAAAAAGCACTAACATTTAATTCTGAAACTACTCAAGGAGAGTTCAATGTCCTCGCAGAAACGACCAAAAAAGTAAACGATTCTGTTTTCTACATGCAAAACGCTCGCTTTACCACTTCCAAAAATCCAGAAAATCCAGAATATTATTTCCTTGCCCGTAAAATCAAGTTTGTCCCAAATAAAAAAATCGTTACTGGACTGGTCAATATGTACATCGCAGATGTTCCGACACCCTTGGGATTGCCATTTGCTTACTTTCCTATGACTACAGAGCGTAAAAGCGGTATTATTATCCCCTCTTTTGGTAACAATAACAGTCAGGGGTATTTCTTGCAAAACGGTGGTTATTATTTTGCAGTTAATGATTATATGGACCTTACGCTATTAGGAGATTACTTTACTAATGGCAGTTATGGTGGTCGAGTGGAAAGTAACTATACCGTGCGCTATAAATATAGTGGTAGTTTAAGATTCTTATATGAAAACCAGCTACAAAGCGAGCGCGGTTTTTCTGATTTTGCTCAAACTTCTCGTTACAACTTAAATTGGCAACATTCTCAGGATGCTAAATCCAACCCTAGCTCTAGATTTAGCGCTAGTGTGAATTTAGGAAGCAGTCAGTTTTTTAGACAGTCTTTTAATCAGGTAAATCAAAGTGCTACTCTTGTGAACAACTTGAGTAGTTCCATCTCTTATTCTAAGTCCTTTCCAGGAGAACCTCAAGTCAACTTCAGTGCGAGTGCGACACACAATCAAAATACCAATACAAATGCTGTAAACTTAACCCTACCTACACTTCAAGGTAGTGTTTCTAGAATATTCCCTTTTGCTCCCAAAGAAGGAACTAAAAAAGGAGTGATAGAAAACATCAACCTACAGTACAATTTAAGAGGAGAAAATCGCATCACTACAACAGATGAAGATTTTTTTACCGATAAGATGTTTGATAATGCTGTAATGGGATTAAAGCACAGTATTCCTATCGCTACAAACTTTAAATTAGGGTTCTTTAGTTTCAGTGCTAATGGTAACTACGAAGAGAATTGGGTTTTTGAAACTTTTAGACAGTCTCTTGTAGAAAATGAAAGTGGGGTTTTTGAAACCGTTCGCGATACCATAAACGGGTTTGATGCCTACCGTTCTTATAGCTATGGGGCCAGTGTTGGAACCACCGTTTATGGTAGCTGGAAATCAAAGGATGCAGCGTCTAAAGTACAAGCTGTCAGACACATCATACGCCCTAATATAAGTTACTCGGCAAACCCTAGTTTTGATCAATATTACGATCGCCTAGCCACGGAGCAAGGACTGGATGCTCCCGGAAGAGAAGAACAATTTTACAGCCGTTTTGACGGTACATTATTCGGTGCCCCAGGACGTAATTTTTCTAGTAGTATCAACTTGGGTGTTCAAAACAACATAGAGGCAAAAGTGAGGGATAGCGACTCGACAAAAACCGACCTTAAGAAAATTCAAATTCTTAAAAGTTTAAATTTCAACACCTCTTATAACCTAGCTGGTGATTCCTTAAATTGGAGTCCTTTGCAGATACGTGGTGTCATCCCAATTACTAAAAATATTGACCTGAACCTAGATGCTAACTTTGATCCTTATGCACTGGACAGCAACAACAACCGCATCAATACCTTTAACATTGATAATGGTGGTAGCCTGTTGCGTTTGACACGTGCTGGTTTCCGTACCAGTTTTAGGTTGAGCAGCAAAGACTTTGAAAAAGACAGTGATAAAGATACAGATGAATCTGACGAGCGCACCCAACAAAATGGTGGCCGTACTGATGATCTTTTTGGCGAGTCTGTAGATTACAGCCGACAAGAAAATCAGGAACCAGAAAAACAAGATATCAATGTCAATAAAGACCGTTACCGATTCAAGATTCCATGGAATTTGAGTTTTGCTTATACGATGACCTACAATAACGCCCAGCGGCAAAATGCCATCAACCAGCAAAGTTTAATGGTAAGCGGTGATCTGGAACTATCGCCACGATGGTCTATAGGTGGAAATACAGGTTATGATTTTGCTAACAAAGGAATTTCCTTTACCACCCTGCGTTTTCAGCGTGACTTAGAGAGTTTTAACATGAGCTTTAACTGGACACCTATTGGTCCTAGAAACAGCTGGTTTTTCTTTATAGGTATCAAAGCTAGCGCTTTAAGCGATATCAAATGGGACCAGCGCAGACAACCAGACCCCACTTTTTAAATGCTTTTTCCTTTTTTATTTTTATACGGCTGTTAGATCGTATCAACTCATTTGATAAATATTTTAGTCTTTATAGCGAGCGTCAACAGAGTCAATCAAACTCAATTTCTGTAAGTAATAACAATGCATTCGATTCGTTTTTGCTTACAAAAACACCTGTATTATTTTAAGCCGCACAAGGAACTGTTATATACGCTAAGAATAGTTCAAAAGAAAAAGATCAGGGTTCTCTATTTAAAAGAATACCCACAACCTATTGGACTTCCATCTGGAATCGCAGGTAATTTCTTTTCTTGAAACAATTCTGGATGCAGATAGAAGGGTTGGATTTGCATTAACAATTGGTTCTCAAAAGCATCTCGTTTGCTCAGGTCTTTTTCAATACTTTTCAATTGGTGTCTCGCGGCAGCTTTTACGTCTATATTTGTGCGAGAACTAGCTATAAGGTTCATTAAGTGATTTATAAAAAGCTCTTGAGTTCTATGAGCAATAGCTGTAGCGTAAGGATCATCATTTTTATAATCTCTAAATACTTGATCAGAAACAGCATTCAATATCGTTCCTAGAGTCAAAACAGCATTAGAGGCGTTTTTAAAATCATTGATATTTTCCACCTCTTTAGTACCATTAGGTACCAAGGCATTGGCAGTGGTGATTCTGTTCATACGTTCTGGATGAAACAAGAAATCAAAAGTCATGTCTACACTGGTAGCTGCAGCATTTAAAGGATCAAAGCTCACTCCTGTTTCTGATTGAAAACTTTCTCTTGTTCTAGCATATCCGTAAGCTCGTGGCGGGAATAATTTTAAAACCGATTGCGGAATCTTCAAAGTCTCTGGATCTATCGTTTTTAAGATATTGCGCAATGCTTCAACTTGTTGAAAAGCACCTACCGTATTAAATTCTTGATTGCCATCCTTTGTTAGAAATTCATACTCCAGACCTCCCACAAGTTTTGTAGTTGCCTCTACTTGGTATCTGTGTGCAAAGTAAACAGGTACAAATACATCTTCTAACACACTTAAAGCCTCTCCAGATCTGATATTATCTAAAGAAAATTGATTCATAGCTATCTCGCGAACTTTTAAAATATGTACTAATTCTTTAGAAGGATTTGCTCCATTATCCCAAAGGTGTCCACTGGCACTTGCACCACCTGCAGCTCTAGAATCGCTGTCTGAAATAAACTTGAGGTTTTCAACGTCAGCTATTTTAATAATCGATTGTAAAAAAGCGGCTTCAGACTGGCTGGTTTTTGGGTTCCCATAAGAATACTGTACCGTTAACTTGTCCCATTTTCCGATTCCTATTGCATAAGCATCTTCTAAAGAAATTACTCCATCTACAATGTCATACTTGGGATGTGGGTAATCCATAACGCTTGCTCGATCTTGTGTGCTTGCTGCAAAATTATGTGCAAAACCTAAGGTATGTCCAACTTCATGAGCGCCTAACTGTCGTATTCTCGCAAGTGCCATATCCATCATGGCCTCATGATTTTTATCGTTTCCTTTAAAAGGCTCTTTAAGCAATCCTTGTGCAATCATAAAATCTTGACGTATGCGCAAACTTCCTAAGCTCACATGGCCTTTGATAATCTCACCAGTTCGTGGATCTGTGATACTACCGCCATAACTCCAGCCACGAGTACTGCGATGCACCCACTGGATCACATTGTATCTCAAATCCATAGGATCTGCATCTTCTGGAAGCATCTTCACTTGAAAAGCATTCTTATAACCAGCACTCTCAAAAGCTTCATTCCACCAGCCGGCACCTTCTAATAAAGCACTGCGCACTGGTTCTGGTGTTCCACGATCTAAATAATAAATGATAGGTTCTACTGGCTCACTAAAAGCTGATTCTGGGTTTTTCTTTTCTAATCGATGTCTAGTGATCAATCGCTTTTGGATGGGTTCAAAAACTGGTGTGCTATAATCCATATAACTCGTGTAAAAAGAACCACTACGCGGATGGAATACACGAGGTTGGTAACCTGCATCTGGTAATTCCACAAAACTGTGATGCTGGATCACAGAAATACTACTGGCGTCTGGCGCAACACTTTTGACGTCTCTTCCTGTAGGTGTTCCTGTAAAAGTAAGCATGGCTTCAAACTCTGTATTCTTAGGAAAACTCTTGGTGTTTTCCATCCACAAAACGCTGCGTGATTTATCAAGCTTATAAGTTCCTTGTTTGCGATCTTTTAAACGTGTTGCCACTCCATGCGCATCTTCCATTAGAAACGGAGTCAAATCAATCACATAAGTGCCGTTTTTATGTTCCTTAATATCAAAACCAAATAATACTGACTTTGCAAAGGCTTGTTCTATAGAGGCTTTTTCATCTTCATTTGTAGAACTTGCACGATAGTTTAAATTAGGCTGTAGGAGCAATAATTTGTTACCACTTTTGATCCATTTTACCACAACTCCATCGCCTAATTGTCCACGATCCAGTCCTATATCATTAGATCCTAAACCACTGGTCAGGGAATGAACATAAAGAAATTCTTTGTCTAGATCTTTAACTTCTAGCAGTATACTACCTTTATCTTCCTGATAAGAGAAGTCGTAATAGCCGTTAAATTGCTGGGAAGGTAATGTTGACTGCGCTTTCGCGAAAGCGGAAACTAAAAATAATAAGGAAACGATGCACCGAGTACTTTTCATAATTCAATTTAAAAAAAAATAAAGATAAACGATTCTTATAAAAGAAAAGTAGTTGCACGCAACCTTTCAAGACCTGCTGCATCTTTATATCAACTCATACATATCATGAAAAAAATACTTATACTTTTTAGCTTTTTCATCAGTCTATCAGCTTGTACAGATTGCGATGATGATACTGTTGTAACTGAATCAGAAATAGTAGGCAACTGGGAACTGGTGGCCATTCTTGCAGACCCAGGAGACGGCAGTGGCACTTACCAATCAGCGACTGGTAAGACACTTCAGTTTACCGATCAAGCTGTGGTGAATTGCAATATTAGTTTTTGCTTCGGACAGTTAACACAAGCGACGACAACAGGTACTTATGATACCTCTACCATGAGCATTGAGGTAGATAATTGTACAGGAACCTATTCCTTTAATGGGCCTTTTCTTGAAGTGTCACACTTTTGTATAGAGCCTTGTGGAGAACGTTATGTAAGAGTCAACTAGCGCTAAATCAATCCTTGCGGTACTGAGCGGTTTGCTCAAATACATGATCTAGAATATCAATATCTACTTGTTCCAGTGATAATCCACGGCGTTTCATAACAACCTCTGCTACTTCATAAGCTTTGGCAGGTTTGTAAGTCATATTGCCCTGAGGCCCACCCCAATTGAAAGATGGAATAAAATTACGTGGGTAGCCAGCTCCGTAAATATTGGCACTCACTCCTATTACGGTACCTGTATTGAACATGGTATTGATCCCACATTTAGAATGATCTCCCATCATCAATCCACAAAACTGAAGACCAGTTTTTGCAAAACGACCTGTTTCATAGTTCCAGAGTTTTACTTCTGTATAGTTGTTTTTTAGATTACTGGTATTGGTGTCTGCTCCAAGATTACACCATTCTCCTATCACAGAATTCCCTAAGAAACCTTCGTGTCCTTTATTAGAATAACCAAAAATCACAGAATTATTTACCTCTCCTCCTATTTTAGAATGTGGACCTACAGTTGTAGGACCGTAAACCTTTGTTCCTAATTTAGTAGCGCTGTGATCACACAAGGCAAAAGCACCACGTATGATAGAGCCTTCCATAACTTCAGCATCTTTACCTATATAAATAGACCCTGTTGAGGCATTTAAAGTTGCAAATTGAAGTGTGGCACCTTCTTCTATAAAGATGCGATCTTCATTGATACAATTCACACTATCAGGAATGGGCTGGCTTTTTCTTCCTTTGGTAATCAGGTCAAAATCTGCTTCTAATGCTTTTCCATTCTTAGAAAAAATATCCCAAGTAAAATCAATCCCGTCTACTTCTTCTTCTAAGAAAAGCACTTGTTCCAACTCTATGGTAGGTGTGTGTAATTCTTTTACCCTATAGGCAAGTATATCGTTACCTGCCAACAATTTTTGCTGTGGTTTTAAGTTTTTTATCGCTTTACATAGGGCTGGAGTAGCAAACACATTTCCTGCAATTACTATATTATCGGTTGTTTCTACAAGTGGGTATTTGGATTGTAAATAATCCTCTGTCTGGAAACTAACTGTTTCTTCTAGTTGCTTTTCCCACTTCTCGCGTAAGGTCAGAATCCCACAGCGTATCTCACAAGTAGGTCGTGTATATGTAAACGGTAATAATGCTTTGTGCTTATTAAAGTCGGCTAGGATAAAGTTCATCGGTATGGATTGTTTTCTAAGATCAAAGGTCGTAAAACTATTTTCATTTATCATTTTACTTTAAAATAATTATCAAGGATGCTGAAAACCTCAACTTCAAAGAGTTTCGGATATTAAAATGGTTGTCCCGCCCATTTTTAAGTAAGCTAAAAAAGCTGGTCAACAGCAAAGTTGGGGAGCAACGATAACGAAACAGTTTTTAGTCCTTTTCATCTTGATTCCATATTCTTATAACTCAGCGTTCTTTGTTCCATTGTCCTACATTAATTCCTAACTTAGCTGCATGCAAAAAAACCGTTCGCTCTTTATTGCCATAGCAATATTAATTCTTCAGGTCAGCTTTTATTACAGTTTGCGTTTTTTCCCTTCTACCGTGGAGTCGCTTTACAGCACGGGTATTTATCCCTATATCGCAAAAGCCATGAGGCTAGGATTGGGCTGGATTCCTTTCTCGTTTGGAGATGTTGTATACTCGGTTGCTATTCTTATGATCATAAGATGGTTGTGGTTGAGTAAAATGGATTTGATCTCGCTTTCGCGAAAGCGTTACACACAATTATTCCTTTCCTTAAATATTATCCTGGCTCTTTTTCACTGCATGTGGGGGTTTAATTATTACAGAGAACCTTTGCACAAGGTTTTAGACCTTGATAAGAATTACAGTACAGAAGAACTAAAAACAGTCGTCTACCAACTTGTTTTCACCTCTAATCAATTACACGAGCAATTACAAAAGATAGACTCCCTTCCTGTGAGCTTTACGAGATCGCAGTCAGAAATTTTTGACCTAGCTCCTATTGCTTTTAAAAAAATAGACCATATTTATCCCGCACTGGATTATGGGAATTCCAGCATCAAAGAATCACTTCTCACGATGCCGTTATCTTATATGGGTTACAGCGGCTATTTGAATCCGCTGACGGGTGAGGCACAAACAAATGCATGGATCAATAATTACAAAACTCCAGTACTCACCTTACATGAAATGTCGCATCAGTTAGGATTTGCAAAAGAAAATGAAGCTAATTTTATAGCGATCATTGCCGGGATGAATCACGACGATCTGTACTTTCAATACAGTGCTAGTATTTTTGCCTTGCGCTATTGCATCAATGATTTATACCTCAAAGACCCTAAGGCTTATGAGGAAATAAGGCCCTTGATACGTGATGGTATTTTTAAAAATTATAAAGAGCTGCGAGACTTCTGGAATCAGTACAAAGGTGTTGTAGAAGAGGTGTTTAAGGTGACCTACGACACCTATCTAAAAGCCAATAATCAGCCTGACGGAATGGAGACCTACAGCTATGTAGTTGCCCTTATTGTTAACTACTACAAATAACTTTACGCTTTTTATGAATTCTTTAAGAGGTCCGTTTGCAGGAGTTTTGGCTATATTTATAATCTAAACTTTATTTCATGAAAAGAATATTTTCTCTCTTGCTACTGGTTTGCATCTCCGTGCAAGCACAAGAGTATTTCCCAAACAACGACGATATCAGTGCGGTAAGCAATATCACTAGGGTGATTACTAACGCGACTATAGTTACGAGTCCTGGAAAAATGATTTCCAACGGAACCATTATTATTAAAAACGGTAAAATAGAAGCTATAGGAAACGGCATTTCTATACCTAAAAATGCTGTTGTAGAAGACGCTGGTGGCAATTACATCTACCCTTCTTTTATAGAGTCTTATGGAGATCTATCTATGAAAACTCCGCAACGAGCGAGCAGTAATGGAACCGCACAATACGACGAAGGCCGTAAAGGATATTACTGGAATGATCACATCAGAGCAGAGCAAAGCGCGATGGATTATTTTATATACGACACCAAAGAAGCAAAAAAATATGTTGATGCTGGTTTTGGAACAATACAAACGCACCTTCACGACGGTATTGCCCGTGGTAACGGTATGTTGATAGCTCTAGATAATAATGGAACTGACGCCGACCGTATTTTAAAACAAGAAAGCGGGAATTTCTTCTCCTTAAGTAAAAGCCGTCAGTCCAATCAATCTTATCCTACTTCCATGATGGGAGGTTTGGCTTTGTTACGCCAGACTCATTTTGACGCAGACTGGTATGCAAAAGGACACTCTAAATCAAAAGATTTATCTCTAGAGGCGTTAAACGCCAAGAAAAACCTAGTTCAAATCATTGAGGCTGGGAATAAGAAAAACGTTCTTAGAGTTGATAAACTTGGAGATCGAGTAGGAAAGCAATTTGTAATTGTAGGTGGAGAAGACGCTTATGAGATGATTGCCGATGTGAAAGCTACTAACGCTGCTCTTATTGTTCCTGTTAATTTTCCAGATGCTTATGATGTTTCTAATCCCAACTTAGAATGGTTTGTAAATCTAGGCGATATGAGAGAATGGAAACAGGCCCCTGGTAATTTAATGACCTTATCTAAAGCAGGTATTACTTATGCCATTACTACTAAAGATTTAAAATCTCCTGCAGATTTAATGAGTAAATTAAAGCAAGCAATAGCATATGGTCTTACTGAAGATCAAGCATTAGCTGCTCTTACCACCACTCCAGCTGGAATACTTCAAATAACTGATATGGTAGGAACGCTAGAGAAAGGAAAGCTGGCTAACTTTATCATGACCTCTGGAAAGCTATTTGAAGACGATACAGAGATTTATGAAAACTGGGTCAAAGGCTCTAAGCATGTTATAAAAGACAGAAGTACAAAAGACATTGACGGTTCTTATGCAACGACTATTAATGGAACTACCTATGATATTAGCATCAAAGGAAAAGGTAAAAAGTCAACGGTAAAAATAGACAGCATCACTCTGGGTTCTAAAATCACTTATGACGGCGACTGGATCAACATTGTAACCACTCAAAAGGAATCTGACAATAAATCTTATACTCGCTTTTTAGCAACATCTCAATTGAACAACTTAAGCGGAACCGCCTATTTACCTAACGGTCAAGAAATCGCTTTTACCGCAATGAAAAACAAAGATGCTTCTAAAGAGGATAAGGAAGAAGAGGAAGAAAAGGAAGACGATGACAAGACTATCAAGCAAATGGGAACGATGACCTATCCTAACATAGGTTATGGTAGTGCCTCAAAACCTACAGAAGAGACCATCTTATACCGCAACGCGACCGTATGGACCAATGAAAAAGAAGGGATTCTAGAAAACACCGATGTGCTTGTTAAAGACGGTCAAATAGCTAAGATAGGTAAAAACCTAAGTGCTGGAAATGCTAGAATCGTAGATGCTACGGGTAAACACTTAACCAGTGGAATCGTTGATGAACACAGTCATATTGCTATTGACAGTGGAGTTAACGAAGCTGGTCATAATTCCACTGCAGAGGTAACTATTGAAGACGTAGTAGATCACGAAGACATTAACATCTATAGAGATCTTGCTGGTGGAGTAACTTCTTCACAATTACTTCACGGTAGTGCTAACCCAATTGGTGGACGTAGCGCAATTATTAAGCTGAAATGGGGCTACAAGGCAGATGAGATGATTTACAAGGACTCTCCTAAATTTATCAAATTTGCTTTAGGAGAAAATGTAAAACAATCTCGTAGTCAAAATGGAGTGCGTTTTCCACAGACACGTATGGGCGTAGAACAAGTATTTGAAGACTATTTTTCTAGAGCCCGAGCGTATGCCAACTCAAAAGAAGCTAAGGACTTCCGTTATGATGAAGAAATGGAAGTGTTATTAGAGGTCTTAGAAAGTGAGCGCTTTGTTTCCTGTCACTCTTATGTACAAAGTGAAATCAATATGTTGATGGAAGTTGCTGAAAAGCACGGTTTCCGTATCAACACGTTCACGCATATCTTAGAAGGTTACAAAGTAGCTGATAAAATGGCTGAACACGGCGCTGGTGGGTCTACCTTCAGTGACTGGTGGGCTTATAAGTACGAAGTAAACGACGCTATTCCATACAACGGTGCGATCATGCATTCTCAGGGAGTTCTTACTGCCTTTAATTCTGATGATGCTGAAATGTCTCGTCGTTTGAATCAAGAAGCTGCTAAAGCAGTTAAATACGGTGGAGTTAGTGAGGAAGAAGCTTGGAAATTTGTGACGTTGAACCCTGCAAAACTATTGCATATTGATGACCGTACAGGTAGTATCAAGAAAGGAAAAGATGCCGATCTAGTACTTTGGAATGCCAACCCATTAAGTGTGACTGCAAGACCTGAAATCACGATGATTGATGGAATTGTGTTTTTTGACTTGGAACATGACTTAAGCTTGCGCGAAAGCATAAAAGTAGAAAGACAACAACTCGTAAATGAGATGATCATGGCCAAAAATAAAGGGATGAAAACTCAGACACCGAAAAAGAAAGACAAGACTTTATATGAATGCGAAACTATTCACTGGTAACATGAAGACAATGAAAAACATATTATATATTATTTGTGCCTTATTTGCCATAACTGCAACAGCACAACAGACACCTGCTTCAGAACAAAAGGGAGTATACACGATTATGAACGCTACGGCGCATATAGGTAATGGAAAAGTGATCGAGAATTCTGTGATCGTTATTGAAAACGGAATCATCACTGCTATTGCAGATGCTACAGTAGTAAGAATGGATATCAAAGGAGAAAAGATCGATGGGTACGGAATGCACGTATATCCTGGGATTATTGCGATGAATTCTACTTTAGGATTAGTAGAGGTTGATGCCGTAAACGCTAGTGATGACGAGCGCGAGATAGGGACTTTTAATCCGCATATACGCTCCTTGATTGCTTACAATGCCGAGAGTCGCGTCGTGGAATCCATGCGCCCTAACGGAGTACTTATAGCGCAAATAGTGCCTAGAGGTGGTCGTATTTCTGGGAAATCTAGCGTAGTACAACTGGATGCTTGGAACTGGGAAGATGCCTCAGTACGAACGGATGATGGTGTACACATCAACTGGCCTTCTAGTTTTAGAAGAAGTGGTACTTGGTATGAGCCAGGACCTATTGAACCAAGTAAAAATTATGATGAGCAAGTAACAGAACTTACCGACTTTTTAAACAGTGCAAAAGCTTATAATTCAACGGTAAAGCCCGTAGGACTGAACTTGAAATATGCTGCCCTTCAACCAGCATTGAATGGAGATGAAAATTTCTATATACATGTGGATGGAGAAAAAGCCATAAGAGATGTATTGAAATTTATCAAGGCAAACGATATTAAAAAGCCAGTGATCATAGGAGGTCGTGAAGGTGATAAAGTAGCCACTGAGTTGGTTGCAATGAATATTCCTGTAGTTGCTGGACGTGTTCATGATCTTCCAGCTCGAGAAGATGAAGACTTTGATATGCCTTACAAATTCCCTAAACTCCTTGCAGATAAAGGGGTGATGGTAGCCCTAGAAAACTCTGGAAGTATGGAAAGACATCAAGCTCGTAATTTTCCTTTCTATGCAGGAACTGTTGCAGGGTACGGAATGGATATGGAGCAAGCCTTGATGATGATCACGCTTACACCAGCAAAAATTTTAGGAATCGATAAGAATTATGGTTCTCTAGAACAAGGAAAGAGCGCTACTTTATTTATATCTAAAGGAAATGCTCTAGATATGAGAGGAAATCAACTGACAAGAGCTTTTATAGACGGTAGAGACATTTCCCTTAATTCTCATCAAACCGAATTGTATGAGCGTTATATGAATAAGTTTGGAGCGGAAATAAAAAGGTGATCAAAGAGTAAAACCACTTACTACAAGTTGAGTACAAAGGGTTAAAACATCTATTACAAAAGGCTTTAGCACCTCTGAAGTTGATCATCAACTAGAATCGCCTATTCACTGTTAGAATAGGCGATTTTTTTTCATTAATGTAAATCCTTATGAAACACAAGATCCAAAAAGAAGAAAAAGTCTTTGATGATTTTCTGAAAATCTATAAAGCAGAGGTTACACACGATACTTTTAATACTGATAAAGAAATCACGGCTACCCGCCTCGCCTTAGACCGAGGTAATGCGATTGCGGTATTGTTGTATGAAATAGATACCGATAGCTTTTTGTTTATTCGCCAATACCGCTACCCTAGTGCACGACATGGTCAGCCTTGGATAGTTGAGATTCCAGCTGGAGCAATAGACCCTAACGAATCAACAAAAGAGGCAGCTATTAGAGAAGTAAAAGAAGAGATCGGCTATCAAATCGATAGATTAGAATTTATAGTAGAATACTTTCCTTCTCCTGGAATGCTTTCAGAACAGATCAGTATTTTTTATGGCGAAGTAACTTCTAATCAAAAAACAGCAAAAGGTGGTGGTTCTGTTTCAGAAAAGGAAGATATAGAATTGGTTAAAATCTCAAGACGGGAGATCAGGCAAAAACTTCAAGCAGGATTTTTTAATAACTCCGTCAGTATTATTAGTTTACAATGGTATTTACTGAATAAAGTATCTTTAAAATCATAGGTAAATAATGACTCCATAGTTAAATCTACAGGATCAAAAAAAAACCAATTCTTATGAATTGGCTTTTATAATTATAGTCACAGAATGATTTTAGAACCCATTTGTTTCTTTACCTAACTCCATCAGATCATCAAAGTAATCAAACAGTTGTCCTTTAGTAATAACAGCACCTGTTTCAATAAGCTTGAATTTATCTTTGTTAGGATTCTCGCTGTAGGCTTTTTTGGCAGTGAAAATCTTTACCTCATCGTCCATTAAGTTTTTTTGAAGCCATTGATATCCGTCTTTAGTAGTAATATCAATCAATTCATCTCCTACCATAACAGATATCAGTTCCATTTCCTTTTCTCCCAAGGAAAATAAATTCATGGTTCTAGGCGAAATATGCTCTAGATACTCGGCCTTTTGAAGCACGCCTTCCCATACCAAATCAGAGAACACATCTATTTCTTCTTCTGCCACTTCTGGCTGATTTGTTTTAAGATCGTCCCATTCTTTTGCTGTAATAGATTGGGTTGCAAGGAAATTGATGAACTCTTGGTGCATTTCATCTAGTTGCTCCTTGGTAAGTCTTCTATATTTCATAAAAAGCTTATTTAAAAATTTGTATTAAAAAAGCCGTTTCAATTTAATGAAACGGCTTTATATGTGATAAGATCGAGTCTTACTTGTCTGCTACTACGTTAAAAGCAAGCTTTACAGTTACTTCTCTGTGAAAACGTACATCAGCCTCGTAAAGACCAAGTCTCTTAATAGCACCTCCAGCAACAGAGATAAACTTCTTCTCTATCTCAATACCGTTCTTTGCTAAGATGTTAGAAACATCTGCAGTGGTGATAGAACCAAACAATTTGTCTCCATCTCCAGTTTTTGCAGTTATTTTCAAATCAAGAGCTGTAAGTTGATCAGCTTGATCTTGAGCAGCTTTGATGTTTTTAGCTTCTTTATGAGCTCTTTGCTTAAGCGTTTCAGCCAGTACTTTTTTAGCACTAGTGGTAGCCATTACAGCCAGTCCATTAGGTATTAAAAAGTTACGACCATAACCAGGCTTAACACTCACTAAATCGTCAGTAAAACCTAAATGTTCTACGTCTTTCTTTAATATAAGTTCCATAATGTTAATCTGATTTTGTTATTTAAGTAAATCTCCTACGTAAGGCATGATAGCAATGTGACGAGCACGTTTTACAGCTATAGCAACTTTACGTTGGTATTTTAGTGAAGTTCCAGTAAGACGACGTGGAAGTAACTTCCCTTGTTCATTTACAAATCCGAAAAGGAAATTAGGATCTTTATAATCTATATATCTAATACCGCTACGTTGAAAACGACAGTATTTTTTTCTCTGTTGAGTCTCGATCTTTAAAGGAGATAGGTAACGGATGTCACCATCTTTTTTACCTTTAGCTTGTTGTTGTAATGTTGCCATAATTTAAGCTTTAGATTTTTTAGACATTCTACTTCTTCTCTTCTCTGCCCACTCGATAGCATATTTATCAAGTTTTACAGTAAGGTATCTCATGATACGCTCATCACGACGGAATTCTACTTCATAGTCGTTGATTACCTCACCAGGTACTTCAAATTGAAAAAGGTGGTAAAAACCACTTTTCTTGTTTTCGATTGCATAAGCCAGTTTTTTTAGGCCCCAATCTTCTTTGGCTACCATTTTTGCACCGCGATCAGTAAGGAAATTCTCAAACTTCTTTACTGTCTCCTTTACCTGGTCATCAGATAAAACGGGATTCAAAATGAAAACAGTTTCGTATTGATTCATAATTAATATTGTTTTTTAACGGCTGCAAAAATAATCTTTTTCTCTTATTTAAACAATAAGAATCTTTTATATTTTATATATCCTTATAGTACAGACATCATTTATCCAACGGTTGAACACTTATCTGATGACTCTTTTATACATCCTCCCTATTTAAATGAGCAAACTGCAAGCAGTATGACTGTAACTAAAGTTAAACCATAAAATACTCAACCTCCTGTTTTTTAGTAAAATTGTAAAGTGTATTATTTGGTATGTATCTTTCATCAAACTAAAACATCGATGAAATACACCATTTTCTATTCTAAAAACTAATTATTTACAGTATGTTAGAATAATGCTAAATTCGCTAACTTGTTAATATATCCGATTAAACGTGTTTTTATTTGTATTTCATCAGAAAAGTAAGTACTATTGTCTAGAAACCATTAATAAAGACGATGAGCAACACTATTCTGAACTGTTTTGTAGTAGATGATTCTAGTATACAACGACTCGCGATCGTAAAGATGATAGAAGGTCATCCAAATTTAAAGCTAATAGGCGAGTTTAGCAACGCTGTAGAGACCAAAACAGCATTAAAAGAACAAGTAGTAGATCTTATCTTTCTAGATATAGAGATGCCCATTCTTACTGGTTTTGATTTATTAGACGACATTACAGAAAAACCAAGTGTCATTTTTGTTACAGGACAAACCAAGTATGCTTTTAAAGCATTTGATTATGCAGCCATAGACTATTTACAAAAGCCTATTAAAAAAACCCGTTTTCTTTATGCAGTCGAGAGAGCACTGCTAGCGCATAAGATGAAAACTGAAATGATCGAAGATCGCGGCGAGTTTATCTTTGTAAAAAGTAATCTTAAAAAACGTAAAGTATACCTTAAAGAGCTGAGATACATTCAAGCACTGGGTGATTATGTAAAACTGATTACTGAAGAGGATAACTTAATCGTTCTTTCTACTATGAAGTCCTTTGAAAGTACTCTTCCTGAAGAAGACTTTTTGCGCATTCATAAATCTTACATAGTAAATTTGAGAAAAGTAGAAAAGTTCAATTCTAAGGCAGTAGAGCTAGGTGATGAAGTATTGCCTTTAAGTCGCAATAGAAAATCAGAACTTATTGAAGCCCTGTCCCAATTTTAACTCTTCATTCATTTACATCATACAAGCCGCTTCTTAAGAGCGGCTTTTTTTTGTGCTATTTTGCTTGAACCCCTATTTATTGAGAATGAATAGCTGGCTTTAATATCGCTTTCGCGAAAGCGAGAACCACAAAAAATTTCATCTAATAAGCATCTACATCTATATTACATCTTACAGAACGGTACTGCTTAATAGATTCAAAGCTTTTCTTTACTTTCATGATATAGCCTTTTACCTGATCTGGAGCCTGTTGCTTTGTCAACTTTATGATCACATGAATATTATAAAGATTACGTATACGTGACACTGGCGGAAATTCTGGCCCTAGAACTACCACGCCATGGGGAATTTGATTCAAAGCATTTACAAACCAAGTGCTTGAATCTAAGGTCGTCTGGTAGTCGCGATGTTTAAAAGTAATCCTTATCAATCTCTGAAAAGGCGGGTATTTAAACTGATAGCGCTCCTCAATCTGCTCTTTATACATCGTAGGGTAATCGTAAGAACTTACCTGCTGTAAGATCATATGATCTGGATGGTAACTTTGTATCAACACCTTACCTATTTCTTTAGTACGCCCTGCTCTTCCTGCAACTTGTGTCAGCAATTGAAAACATCTTTCATGAGCTCTGAAATCTGGAAAGTTAAGCATAGAGTCTGCATTCATAACCCCTACCAGACTTACATTTCTAAAGTCAAGACCTTTTGTAAGCATTTGTGTACCGACCAGGCAGTCTATTTCTCCGGTATCCATTTGATGAATAAGTTTTTCATAAGAGTTTTTACCTCTGGTAGTATCCAGATCCATGCGAGCGACCTTATGATCAGGAAATAACATCCTAAACTCTTGCTCTATTTGTTCTGTACCAAAACCTTTAGTATCCATTGCGCTACTAGAGCAAGATGGGCACTCCTTAGGTACAAAAGTGTGGTAACCGCAGTAATGACATCTTAGCTGTCCTTTGTATTGATGGTACGTAAGACTGACATCACAATTAGGACATTGCGGCGCATTTCCACAAGTGCCACATTCCATAATAGGGGCATAACCCCTCCTATTTTGAAAAAGGATCACTTGCTTCTTGTTCCTAAAAGCTTGCTGCATATGCTCAATGAGTGTGTCAGAAAAATGACCAGTCATCTTTTTACGCTTGTGCTTTTCTTTAATATCCACCATATTGATTTCTGGCATCTGGACATTTCCAAAACGCTTTTTCAATTCTACCAGGTGGTATTTTCCAGAACTAGCATTGTAATAACTTTCTAATGCTGGTGTCGCACTCCCTAGAAGTACGAATGCTTTTTTCATGTGGCCCAATACAATCGCCGTATCTCTAGCATGATAGCGAGGTGCAGGGTCGTATTGTTTAAAACTGGTTTCATGCTCTTCGTCCACAATGATTAAACCCAAGTTTTGGAAGGGTAATAACATCGCACTGCGAGCACCTATGATCACATAAGGCTCTTTTGCGTTGATCACATGATTCCAAACTTCTAAACGCTCATTGAGGTTGTATTTAGAATGATACACCAGCACTTGATGTTTAAAAAAGTTTTTTAATCTAGAGATCAATTGAGTGGTGAGTGCAATTTCTGGCAACAAATACAAGGCTTGACTCCCCTTCTCCAGTTGTTCTCTAATAAGTTCTACATACAGTTGCGTCTTCCCGCTTGAGGTAACCCCGTGAAGTAACACTGTCTTGTTGGACTTAAAGCTACTTTTAATTTGCTGTAAGGCCTCCGTTTGATCTTCATTTAAACGATACAATTCACTACCCTCTTCTTCCTTATCCAGTACTCTATCTATTTCTTTTTCAATTTCTACAAGAATACCTTTAGACACCAGAGTTTTAATAACCGCAGCAGTAACATTTGCTCTTTCTATAAGCTGTTTTTTAGTCACCTCTTTAGGGTTTCCTGCCTGCATCATGAATAATGTCAAAACGGCTTCTCTTTGTTTAGGAGCACGCTGGAGTTCTTCAAGCACCGATTGAAGTTTTTCATCTTCTTTTAATTCCTCATGTAAGAGGATAAATTTTTCTGTTTTAGGCTTGTATGTATGATAGAGTTCTTCTTGCAGGATAATAAAATCCTTTTCCAGCATTTTTTGCAGAATAGGCAGCACACTCTTGCGGTCCAAAATATCCATTACTTCTTGCACTTTTAAAGCATTGCGAGATTCCAAGGCTTCCATAACTAGAAATTCTCGGTCGTCTAGAAGTGCATCATCTATAAAAGTGGCTTCATTTTTCAAAACAATGGTTTCACTCTCTAAAAGAAATGATTTAGGCAAGGATGCTCGCATTACCTGACCTACTGCGCATAGGTAATAGGAACTTATCCATTCCCAAAACTGTAGCTGGCTTTCTGTAACTACTGGTTGCTCATCAATAATGAACTCGATATCCTTAACCTCGTAAGTAGCTGTATTTTCCTGATGTACTCGATGAACGATGCCTGTATAGATCTTTGATTTACCAAAAGGCACAGCCACCCTCATACCGGGCTTTAAAAAATCAGCTTCGACAGTATTGACCGTATAAGTAAAATAACGCTCAAGAGGAAGTGGTAGAATAACATCAATGAAGTGCTGCATAAGATGTAAAAATAAGAAGCTCTTTTGGTTTTTAGTTCTGATACCAAATAAAAAAGCGCGAATTCTAAATAAGAACTTGCGCTTGATACTGGTTTAGATAATTAAGATTACATCTTATCTATTATTTTATTAATTAATTCTGTGGTAGAATCATAAGCGACTCCATCCCTTTTTGCTTGCTCGATAGCTTCTTTAGCTTTCTTCAATGCTTCTGAAAACCTTTCCACTTTAAATAATAAGGCAGCGAGTGTATCTAGATTGTAGTAGTTTTGTTCCAGTTCGATAGACCTTTTAACCATATCTATACCTTTATAGAAATCAGTACGTTGATAGTGCTTCTCATAGATATGCCAAGCTAGTGTATTGAGTTGCGATGAATTAGTCCATATTTTATAGGACCTATCCAGTTCATCTTTGGTGTTGTGATATGCTGCAGCATCGTATCTGGAAGCATCGGTATAACTTGTTTCTGTACTTTCTACGACTTCTTCTACTACAACATCATCTTCAGTATTGTAATCCACATACTTCTCTATTAAGGATGTCATATCCCCTTTAGACATAGCTCCTTTTACCACATCTAAATTTGTTGAGTTTTTAATGAAAAAATACGTAGGCATGGCGGTAACACCTAAGGCATCGTCCACGGCATTTTCATCTACATCAATTTTATAAAAATCTACTTTTCCTGCATACTCCTTAGAAAGTTCCTTTAATATAGGATCCATGATTTTACAAGGACCACACCAAGTCGCATAAAAGTCTACGACTATTAATTTATCATTATTAACCAATAGTTTTGATTCTGCATCAATGTCTGTAATTTCTGTTTGAGCCTGAGCTACTTGCATAAGGCAAATGAAAGCCGCGAATAAATATTTCATGTCTATAAGTTTTAAAAGTTAAAAATAAGTGAAAATTTACAATTTTAAGTACCCTGTTTGGGGTATTTAAAATTGTAAACCACTTAAAAAGAACCTGTTTCGATTGCTCGTCGGCAATTAATCACGACACTTGACCAAACCCATTTACTACTTCGACTCATATTTACATGTTAACAAAATTGTTGAGAAACCGGAGTACTATCTTTTAGATAACTCATCAAGCGATCATATCTTTATAGAAACGATTTGTTATGAATGATAGAGACGAATATCTAGTAGCTTTAAGACCTGAAATTATGGGTGCACGAGTAGATGAAAACATGAGTGATGAAGAACGCTTTCAAAATACCAGCTTACGCCCTATCGCAAAATTGCAAAATGACCTGATTATAGCGGTTTTTAAAAACTACATTAAAAAACATAAAAATGTTTTTTGCGGTCTTACTGCTCATAAACGTATCGATTACATTGAAAATGCTGTCAATAGGGATCAGAAATTCAGAAATTCTTTAAAGGGAATGTTAATGGGACAGTTCACTATAGCAGAGTACCAGCATTACATCACCAACTCTAGCGCACTCAATAAACGCATGATGAATCTTGTAAGAGAACGACTCATTAGCAACATACAGTTGTTTGAAAAGCCTGTTGTAGACCTATAATAAGGACTCTCCATTAAGGTCTGTGGTCAGCACTTCTGACATAAAATCTAGAAAAGGCCTCGCGGTTTTAAAAGAGGCATTTACTGTAGAGGAGAAATCTTTACTCAAGACTTCTTGATCTGTAAATGATTTCATAAAATAGAAAGATTTAAATTTTATAAGATCCATATCTGGGTGTGCTTTATCAAAATTTCTAGGAGCCGTTTTTAATTGTTCTCCCGTCAAATCGCCCCAACATTTTATAAACTGCGCATCAGAAATAATAGACCTTAATTGCTGAGCGTCTAATTCGAGCTCTTTTCGTATGCGCAGAAGATCTTCTTTCTCTGGAGAAAAAAATCCTACACCTATAACATGTTCATTTGGCTTGATACGCATGTAATAACCACCTCTTTTATCTGCTCCAGCTCTTATCCAGTTAGCACTGCGATGAGCTTTAAAAGGCGTTTTATCTTTTGAAAATCGTATATCCCTATAAATTCTAAAGGTTTTAGCTCTTTCTATCACATCATGCTGATTTAAATCAAGCATAATGTCATTTGCATAGCTTTTAAAATTCGTGTCTAGAGTTTTAAAATAGGGTTTGCGTTCCTCAAACCAAGCTTTATTATTGTTTTGAGCGAGTTCTTTTAAAAATGTAATTAACGCTGGATCTATCATAAAAAATACCTTCGAATTCTCAAAAGCAAGTTATAAATTTATTTAAGCAGAGCCTATCATATTATTATATTTATAATAAATAAGAGCCTTGTATTCTTTTCTACAAGCCAGACTAACAATATTGTTGATAGGAAGGCATTACTTTTTGTTAGACAGATTTAAAAAACCATCTAAAGTTTGGTTGATTTCTATTTTAGCTATTAAATTCCAGATCATTACATATTTGATCTTTGCTGTAGTCAACAACATTTCTGCAAAAAAAACACAAGTAAGAAGCAAGATATATAAGATAAAGATGCTCGTTTTATTTATAAAAAGGGTTTAATTGTTAATAAGTATGTTATGCTACTAGTTATATATAAAATATCTTTGTAAAACGTTAAAAATGGGTTTGCAGTTTATTTTATAAGCCCTTCCTATTTGAACTAATTTCTTATAATTCTTTAAAGAAAAGAAGTTAAGATCACCAAATAATAACATTAAGATGAAATTTATAGTATCTAGTTCTTATCTGCAAAAACACCTCCAACTATTAGGTGGAGTCATCAATAACAACAACACCCTACCCATTTTAGATAATTTCCTTCTAGAATTAACTGGTAATGAGCTTAAGGTCTCTGCTAGCGACATGGAAACTACCATTGTCAGTAAACTTGAGGTAGAAAGTCAAGATGATGGAAGCATTGCTTTACCCGCAAAATTACTACTTGACACACTTAAAACATTTCCAGAACAGCCTCTCACTTTTCATTCTGTGGACACCATGATGACCGTAAGTCACGATAAAGGTAAATCTGAAATAGCTTGTGCAGCTGCTGAAGAGTTTCCGAAAGCGGTTTCTATTTCAGAACCTAGCAGCACTACTATAATGGGAGACACCCTTGCTACAGCAATTAACAAAACTATATTTGCTGCTGGTAATGACGATTTAAGGCCTGTAATGAGCGGTGTGTTTTTTCAATTTGCAAGTGATTCACTCACTTTTGTGGCTACAGACGCTCATAAATTAGTGCGTTACAAAAGAGAAGATCTTTCTGCCAGTCAAACAGCAGAATTCATCATGCCTAAGAAACCTTTAAACCTTCTTAAAGCAATGTTGCAAGGCAGCGAGTCTGAAGTACTGATAGAGTATAATGATAGCAACGCGCAATTCAGCTTTGACTCTACCAACATCATTTGCCGTTTAATCGATGGGAAATACCCTAATTATGAAGCGGTAATCCCGAAGGAAAACCCAAACAAATTGACCATCTCTAGAACACAGTTTTTAAACTCTGTAAGACGTGTGAGTATTTTTTCCAATAAAACAACCCACCAAATCAGACTTAAAATGGCAGGTGCTGAGCTCAACATAAGTGCCGAAGACCTAGATTACAGCAATAAAGCTGATGAGCGACTGACTTGTGATTATCAAGGGGACGATATGCAAATAGGTTTTAATAGTAGGTTCCTTATTGAAATGCTCAATAACTTGACTTGTGATGATGTTTCTTTAGAAATGTCTCTACCTAATCGCGCAGGTATTTTAACACCTGTGGACGGGCTTGATGAAGGTGAGAATGTTACTATGCTAGTAATGCCGGTGATGCTTAATCAATAAACCTTAAAACTTACTTATCATAAAAAGGCTCGCAAATGCGAGCCTTTTTATGATATTAAATTTCCTACAACAGGTATTAGAATACCTACTTATCTAGATAGCGTTCTTTAATGATGTTCTCATGATGCAAACTATGACCAGCTATTAAAAAAGGGATCACCCTTGCAGTCATGATCTGACCACTTGCAACTCCTCTAAACTGTAAAGAATCTTCTGTAGCGTTCTTAAACAAATCGATGGTTGCCTGTCTAGTTGATTGGATAGAAGATAGCAATTCCGCTTTCGCGAAAGCGGAATCCCCTAAGCTTTCAACAAAAAGATCTTGATCAAATCCGGGTAATGGAGTCGCGTCTTTGCGCAGAAACCTAAGTGCGCGGTAAGCAAAAATACGCTCCGTGTCCAAATTGTGCTCTAATACTTGGCCTATAGACCATTTACCCTCTGCGTATTTATAAGAAAACGGCTTATCAATAGAGTTAACTAACCGAACTGTCTGCTCAATGGCATCTACTAAAACTGATTCTATGCTTGACTCTCCATCAATCATAGAGAGATAAGGAGTGTAATATTCTGAATATTCTTCCTTATCGAGATCTTTTAAAAGGATCATTACAGGTCTTGAAATACTTTGTGCAACAATCTTTTCTTATCATTGATACTTTCCTCAAGGCTGATCATCGTTTCTGTACGACTTACACCATCAATATCGTCCAGCATAAATATAATTTTCTTTGCGTGGGTTGTATCCTTGGCACGAATTTTACAAAATATATTGAATTTACCAGTGGTAATATGAGCTACAGTGACAAAAGGAATTTCTTGAATTCTGCTCAATACAAATTGAGTCGTACTTGTTTTTTCTAGGAACACACCTATATAAGCTATAAATGTATAACCGAGCTGGTGGTAATCTACCGTTAATGAAGATCCATGAATAATTCCTGATTCTTCCATTTTCTTTACCCTAACATGAACTGTTCCAGCACTTATATTAAGTCTTTTTGCAATATCTGTAAAAGGTGTTCTAGTGTTCTCAATAAGAACATCAAGAATTTTCTTATCAATATCGTCAATCTTTGCCATAATAATGTATTTTTCTAACAATTTTCCGTAAAATAAAGACAATAGATGATAATAAACTAACAAATTCAACACTTTTGCAATTAATTAGCAAATATTGTAATATTCAACGACTCTGAATAAATTTCAAAATTATCTTCTACAATCAAATCATTTTTAAAACTGTCATCGTCTGACAAGTCTATAACACGGTGTCCATTTAAGACATCTTCTCTATTCACACCTATTAGTATAGGAATAAAATAGAGCTTACCATCCTGAACCTGCTCATGAAACTGAATACAGAGATGTTTTATACCTGCTGGGGATTTATAATTTTTTATCCAGATATCTACATAAGCTTTGCTCATTTCTGGAATAGATTCATATGCATTCACAACAGCAACCTTAAGTAAATGACTTGTAAAAACAGATTTTAAGGCTATTTGAAGCGCTTTATATACCAATATGCTCACTTCATCCCTAGAGTAATCATCTCCCGAATGACCTGCCTCAAATAAGACAGTAGGCACAAGGTTACTCATCATAAAATCTCCTACACAATTGATATTAAAATCATCATTATACCTACCTATGATTCCATTTACGTGATGATTTAAGTCGGTATTTATAGAATTAATAACATGCATAGCCTTAATACGGGCAGCGCTAAGGTTTTTATTTTTATCTCCTGCAGGAGCAAGAAAAGATAATTGAGCAGGAATTGAACCATTTTTAGATCCGTAAATACTACGTTGTCCATGCAAGTTGAAACAATAATGGGGTTGGAAATCATCAAAAACCTTTCTTAAAACAATACTTTCTGGCTGTGATAATAAAACCGCATCGCGATTTAAATCTACATTATTTGCATTTACTCTAGTCCAATTATCAGCACCGTCTGGATTTAAAATAGGAATAATATACAATTCAATATTTTCTAACATATGTTCTAAATCACTCCTTCTTAAAAGCTCACAAATAGCTCTTGTGGTAGAAGATTCATTACCGTGCATTTGAGACCATGCTAAAACTTTAACCTTACCAGATCCTATCTTTAATCCATAAATAGATCTTTTAAGCACTGATTCACCTATTACAAGATCTTTTAAAACAGAACCATCTAAAGTGTTTAAGATCTTCTGGAAGTAATCTTCAAATTGTATATAGGAGTAATATCTAGGAAGCATTTAAGAATGGTGTTTTAAGCTAGTATCAAAAGGATGCATTAGAATAGTATTATTAACAGTACAAATGTAAACTCTTTAAGGTTCACAAAAGTAAACAGTTAACCTGTTACAAATGTAAACAATTCAATCTGTACTTTAGTTTACAATTGTAATCAACTATCCTGGTGTTGTTGCTCCTGTTTCTTGTTGAAATAACCCAATAGCATCAAGGAAAGATTATTAATAATCTATGTATTTGTATTTCAGTAATTAAAATGCTTTTATATAAACAAAAGATTTACTATATATCTAGTCTTTATGAACTGTTTATGTCTAACATGAGTCAAGTGTTTACATTAATAAACACAATTGTAAACCATATTTTGTTTACTTTTGTAACCTATGGTGAATTCAGCAGATTTTTCAAAAAGAATGCAAAAAATTATGGACAGGAACGATTTAAACGCTTCTTCCTTTGCAGAACGTATTAATGTAGGACGTAGTTCTATATCACATATTCTTTCCGGACGCAACAAACCCAGCCTGGATTTTGTTATTAATACCGTGAAGGAATTTCCAGAAGTAGATTTCGACTGGCTGCTAAATGGTAAAGGAACTTACCCCAAATCAGAAGCGCCATCAACACCTCCTACTGAAAGCTCAACTCCTACCGCTATTCTTGAAAATAAAGCAATGGAATCCAGCCACCCTGATCCTATGCAAGCAGCGTCTCAAGATCTTTTTTCAACACCTGATCACAAAGAAGCCACTCACACACCTAAAATAGGTAAAGGGAAAAATATACAAAAAGTAATTTTGTTATATGACGACGGAAGTTTTGAATATTTTATACCTTAACTACAGGATCAAGAATTAACTTTGTAAAAAAATTCTACATGAAGTATTCACCTCTATTGATCTTAATTTTATTTTTTACAACGGGTTGCTATGAAAACACCAGAGACTGTAAAGACTTTCAAGAAGGCACCTTTATATGGGAACAAGAAAGTGGCGGTAAATTATTAAAGACTGAATTTACTCGTACCAAAGATTTCCAAATTGAGCGTTTTGAAACTAAAGTAGATACTTCAAGAATTGAATGGATAAATGATTGTGAATGGAGAGTGATTCCAATTGATCCTAAAACAAATGCAGAAAGCCGCGCTTACCTATTTAAAATCTTGAGCACTAATAAAGATTCCTATACCTTTGAATTTAAACAGTCCGGTCGTGACCAGATCTATAAAGGAACGGCCGTTAAAAAATAAAACAACCCATCATGTTTGAAATCTTTGCAAATGCAGATGCCTGGATAGCGCTTCTGACTCTTACCTTCTTAGAAATAGTTTTAGGTATAGATAATATTATTTTTATCTCTCTTGCTGCAGATAAATTACCCGATACACAACGCAAGCGGGCTACTAACCTAGGACTTGTGTTGGCCATGATTTTACGTATAGTTTTACTCTTTGGCATCAGCATGCTGATCTCTCTTCAAAGCAGTTGGTTTGATTTTGACTATGGTTGGTTAAGTGGTGGAGTTTCGGGACAGTCGCTTATACTGCTTGCTGGTGGTTTATTCTTACTCTATAAAGCAACTCAAGAAATTTATGAAAAGGTAGAAGATATAGGACACGATCATAATGAAGTAAAACGCAAGCAGTCGTCAGCTCTTTCTAAAGTGATTATAGAAATTACTATGATCAACATTGTCTTCTCTTTTGATAGTATTCTAACCGCTGTAGGAATGACCAACGGGTTAAGTGATGATCCAAATGATGCATTGGTCTTGATGATCATAGCTGTAGTCATTTCAGTAGGTATAATGTTGCTATTTGCACATCCAGTAGGAAAGTTTGTCAACAAGCATCCATCGGTACAGGTATTAGGTCTTGCCTTTTTACTTTTGATAGGTTTTATGCTTATTGCAGAAGGCGCTCATATGGCTCATCTAAGCTTCTTTGGCAGCGAAACAGGCGTCATCCCTAAAGGATATTTATACTTTGCTATTTTCTTCTCTATGTTTATTGAGTTTCTCAATTTTAAGTTGCGTGGTAATAAGCAAGTGCACAAAAAAACTACAGACCTTATGAAGGAATAGATCTAATTCAAATACGACCTTTTATTTTTCTAAATAGACAGGCTCTGAATCCTTTATAAAAATTACTTCTGCTTTAAGATCGCATTTTGTTCTTGCATCAACTCTTTTAAATCGTTGAGCAATTCTATATCCTTAGGAGTTACCATCTTATTATTGCTAGGATCTTGAGCATTGTTACGTAGTTTATTCATCAGCTTTATGACTATAAATATCGTAAAGCCTATGACCATAAAATCTATAATCACATTTATAAGCTCCCCATAACTTATCGCGATCTCTTTTGCGCGATCGCCAGTCCCTACTTCTAAAGCTTCTCTTAAAACATATTTTTTATCCTCATAGTTTACACCATCAGTCAGGTAAGAAAGCGGGGGTAAAATCACTTTCTTAACGAGTATTTGCACCACATTATTAAAGGCTGTACCTATAATGATACCCACCGCCATATCTATCATATTCCCTTTTACTGCAAACTCCTTGAACTCTTTTAATAATTTCATACTATGAACTTTGAATTTTTGATTAAAAATACTTCCTCTGTCTGTTTCTAATAAAGAATAGAAAATGGCAGGAAACTAGGTGGCATCCAACAGTAAAACTAAAATAAAAAAAGCGGCTAAATTTAAAATTCAACCGCTTTTATTGCTTTTATAAATACTTTAAAATAGACTAGACTGTCCCGTATCATCTATACCTGGGTCAGGGTCTGGTGCATCAGGATCAATTTTAGACATAGTAATAGCTTCATCATCGCCTAAACTCTTAGGACTAACGACTTCCTCTTGATTCACCTCTACTTCCTGAGCTGGAATAGTTTCTTCTGGCTCATAAGGCAAAGAAGCTAACAAATTAATTTGTTTGATCTTACTTCTGGTCAGCATATTACCTTGTGCAGCGATCCCTTTGATAGAAATAAACTCTTCTAAGTTGACCTCCTCATTATCTGGTTGATCCTTGCCTCTAGGTTTGACGTGAATTAACTCTGCCATAGGTTTATAATCTGTAGAGACCACTTCTAGATAAGAACCTTCATGGTCTGAAATAATAGAGTCTTCGCGTTCTTCATTTTCTATTAAAAACCTCTTGATATAAAAAAGCTCGCGTTCACCGTTAAAATAAATAACAGTAATAGGTTTTTTAGGTATCCATTTTTCTAAGACAACCATATCATCGTCAAATCTCGCAGTAACCTCTGGAATAATGGTCTTTACAATACCCTTTTGGGTGATAACTAACAAGCGATCTTCACCTCTAAATTCACCTAATAACTCTCCTCTTTCATCTACATTAAGTCGTTGTACGGTATCATCAAACCAGATTTTACGTGGTTTTAAGGTAGAAACCCCTTCTTCTTTAAGGTCTACTTTTTTGATGTTGTATTTAGTGACTTGGTTTCCTTTTGAAGTACGTCCTTTGATTAAGGTTTCTGAAAAATCTAAATCCCATTTGACCTTTTTAATACTTCCTTGTTGACGAAGGTTAATACTTACTACTTCGGCCTCTCCATTAGGATTTGCACTAAAATAATGCATGTAGGAACCTTTATCTTCCTTACCCATAGGGTACTCTCTATCTCTGGTCATACTCGTCACAGCAAATCTTTTGACATAACTTGGCCCATTTTTACCGTCGCGATAAATGACATTATATATGGTACGCTTATCTTTTTTCTTAAAAACAGCCACGTAGACAATGTTTTTACCGATAAAGGTCTTTGCATCAACTTTAGTTACCATCATAGTTCCCTCCTTGGTAAAGCAAATAATGTCGTCAATATCTGAACAGTCGCAAACATATTCGTCTCTCTTCAAGGCAGTTCCTACAAAACCTTCTTCCCTATTTACATATAGTTTTGTATTACGGATGATCACCTTAGAAGCAATGATATCTTCAAAGTTTTTCAACTCCGTTTTGCGTTCCCTACCTTTTCCATAATCAGTTTGCAGTTTTGTAAAATAATCGATGGCAAACTGAATGAGATTTTTCAGATGGTGTATTAATTCTGCGATGCGGTCTTCTAGCGCATCAATTTTTTGTTGGGCTTTATCAATATCAAATTTTGAAATACGCTTGATACGTATATCCGTCAATCTTACGATATCTTCTTCTGTAATTGTTCTTTTTAAATGACCTATATGTGGTTTTAAACCTTTATCTATAGCGCTTATCACACCTTCCCAGGTCTCTTCTTCTTCTATATCCCTATAGATGCGATTCTCAATAAAAATACGCTCTAGGGATGCAAAATGCCACTGCTCTTCTACTTCATAAAGCAGTATCTCTAACTCTGCTTTTAGTAACTCTACCGTATGGTCTGCACTGCGGCGCAACATTTCTGTCACTCCTACAAAAAGCGGTTTATTATCTTCAATTACACAACTCAATGGTGAAATACTTACCTCACAATTGGTAAACGCATAAAGCGCATCCATAGTTTTATCTGGAGATAAGCCTGATGGTAAGTGGATCAAAATTTCCACATTTGCAGCTGTATTATCTTCAATTTTCTTGATCTTAATCTTTCCTTTTTCATTTGCTTTAAGGACCGAATCAATCAGTGTACTAGTCGTTGTCGAAAACGGAATTTCTGTAATAACAATCGAACTCTTGTCTGGTGAATGCATCTTTGCGCGTACCCTAACTTTTCCACCGCGAAGACCATCGTTGTAATTTGACATATCTGCTGCTCCACCTGTAGGGAAATCAGGAAATATCTTAAAACGCTTGCCTTGTAAATGCTTGATGGATGCATCGATCAGTTCATTGAAATTGTGCGGCAATACTTTTGTTGATAATCCTACAGCAATACCTTCAGCTCCTTGAGCTAGTAACAAAGGGAATTTTACTGGTAAATTGATAGGTTCCTTGCGACGTCCATCATAACTGGACTGCCACTCTGTAATTTTAGGATTAAAAAGAACTTCTAATCCAAACTTGGAAATACGCGCCTCAATATAACGAGAAGCAGCCGCAGGATCACCGGTGAGTATGTTTCCCCAGTTTCCTTGCATGTCTATCAATAATTCCTTCTGACCTATTTGCACCATAGCATCGCCTATACTCGCATCACCGTGCGGGTGGTACTGCATGGTATGACCTACTATGTTTGCTACCTTATTATAACGCCCATCATCCAGATCCTTCATGGATTGCATGATGCGTCGCTGCACTGGTTTAAAACCATCTTCAATAGCTGGAACAGCACGTTCCAAAATAACGTAACTCGCATAATCCAAAAACCATTCCTTGTACATGCCGGTAACACGTGTAATGGTTTCTGTTGATTGCTCTTCCAAGCCATCTGCTAAATGCTCTAATTCTTCGTTTTCTTCACTCATGGGACAGTAGTCCGTTATCAGTTAATTATTATCAGTTAGTAGATAACTGTTTCTTTTGTATTGGCTTCGCTTTCGCGAAAGCAGAATAAGATCCTATTCTTAACCTACTATTGATCCTCAATCACATCCAATTCCACTTTCAAATTATCAATAATGAATTCTTGTCTATCGGGTGTGTTTTTACCCATATAAAACCTCAACAAATCTTCAATACTCATTCCGTCATCCAACATAATAGGGTCCAGACGTATATCTTCTCCTATAAAATGAACAAACTCATCTGGACTGATCTCTCCAAGTCCTTTGAATCGGGTGATTTCTGGGTTTTTCCCTAATGTAGCCATCGCCTCAGTACGTTCTGCTGGTGTATAACAGTATTTGGTTTCTTTCTTGTTTCTTACTCTAAACAATGGCGTTTGTAAAATATACAAATGTCCTTTCTTGATCAATTCTGGAAAGAACTGTAGGAAAAAAGTAATGAGTAGTAATCTGATGTGCATTCCATCTACATCGGCATCTGTTGCGATCACAATTTTATTATAACGCAAGTCCTCCATACTATCCTCAATGTTCAATGCTGCTTGAAGTAAGTTAAACTCCTCATTTTCATAAACAATTTTTTTGCTCATGTTGTAAGAGTTTAAAGGCTTACCACGCAAAGAAAATACCGCTTGTGTATTTACATTACGAGATTTAGTAATGGACCCACTGGCACTATCTCCCTCCGTAATAAATAAGGTGCTTTCTAAGTTATTATCTTTTTTAGTATCTCCTAAGTGCACTCGGCAATCACGCAATTTTTTATTGTGTAAATTGGATTTTTTAGCACGATCACGTGCTAATTTTCTAATTCCAGAAAGCTCTTTACGCTCCCGTTCTGCCTGCACAATTTTCTTTTGAAGCGCATCTGCCGTCGAAGGGTTCTTGTGAAGGTAATTGTCCAGCTGATTTTTAATGAAATCGTTTATAAAAGTTCTTACCGTAGGTAAGCCTCCTCCCATTTCTGTCGAACCTAGTTTTGTTTTAGTCTGTGATTCAAAGACAGGTTCCATTACTTTAATAGCAACAGCACTAACTATAGATTTACGTATATCGCTGGCATCGTAATTTTTATTATAATATTCACGAATAGTTTTTACTATACTTTCTCTAAAAGCGGCTTGGTGTGTTCCACCCTGAGTAGTGTTTTGACCATTTGCAAAAGAGTGGTACTCCTCACTGTACTGCGTCCTACTATGCGTCATGGCAATCTCAATATCCTCAGACCTCAAATGAATGATGGGATACAATCGATCGCTTTCTATAATTGTTTCACTTAACAAGTCTTTTAATCCGTGCTCTGAATAAAATTTCTCTCCATTAAAGATAATCGTCAGTCCTGGATTAAGGTATACGTAGTATTTCAACATACGGGCTACATATTCAGGTCGGTACTTAAAGTTTTTAAAGATCTCAGCATCTGGAATAAAAGTCATTTTTGTTCCCTTGCGTCGAGTTGTTTCTTCTAGAAAATCCTTCCCAGTAAGCTCCCCTCTTTCAAATTCAGCACTAGCACTTTTATTATCTCTTGTAGATTCTACTCTAAAAAATGAGGAAAGTGCATTTACAGCTTTGGTCCCTACACCATTTAAACCTACAGATTTCTTAAAAGCTTTAGAGTCATACTTCCCTCCAGTATTCATCTTTGACACTACGTCTACTACTTTACCTAATGGAATCCCACGACCGTAATCGCGTACAATAACACGTTCTCCTTGAATAGAAACCTCAATGGTTTTTCCGGCTCCCATGACATACTCATCTATGGAGTTGTCTATAACTTCCTTAAGAAGGATATAAATCCCGTCATCAGGACTTGAGCCATCTCCTAACTTACCTATATACATTCCAGGACGCATTCTTATGTGTTCCTTCCAGTCGAGAGAGCGTATATTATCCTCGGTATATTGCGTAGTTCCGTCCATTAAAATAAAATCTGTATAAGTGGAAATATAAGGATTGTAGCCGCTACTGTCTAGCTACAAAAACTAATTTAATTAACATATTTCAAGCATAAGATGTGAATAAATACATATGGCTGCTCATTATGGGGTTGATCACATTCTAAATCGTAAAAGATAATAGCGCTCTTCCACTTCCCTATGGATCAAAATCATCCCTTTCTCAATTTTATAATCTTTTAAACCTAAAGAAATTTTGCGAAGAAGTATTAGACATTCGTTGATCTCAATTAGCTCCTAAGCTCCCATATGTTTTAGTTTATTTTTCTATTGGTCCTGGAATAAAAAGCCTCCTTTTAAATTGACTTACTTATTGTCTGTATTTAAAATACTCCCTTCCCTAATTACCGACTTGATTTATACCATAAATATAATAAAAACCGATGAAATGCATTATAATTTCGTTAAAGAGATAAATGTTGATATCTTAAAAATCGGAATATAATCAGCTACAAAAATCTTAGTGAAATATCAGTTATGAAAAAATTAACAAATTGACAACAAATCGATTAGCCTATAAGAATAGTATGGTTATGATTTAAGACTTAGACCTATCAAATTGTCAACAACTCCCAGAATACCTTGAATACTGCGATGTCTAAAGAAATGATTTATTGCATAATTGATAAAAGCGCCTATTTTAGGCTTCATAATTGTTCATATAAATACAAATCATGAAAAAAAACTTTACACAATTAGTACTGGTTATTGCAGTACTTTTTTCCTCCTTTACATTTGCACAACAAAGACAGTGTTCTACCCATGAAGACTTACAGCTGGCGATGTCTCAAAATCCAGCATTAGCAAGAAGTGTAGAAAATGTGGAGCGATACACACAGCAAAAAGCAAATGAATTACTTATTCAAAAATCAGTTAATGGAAGTGTCATTACTATTCCTGTAGTAGTACATGTATTGTACAGTAACTCGACTCAAAATATAAGCATTGCACAAATTCAATCTCAAATAGATGTGCTTAACGAAGACTTCAGAAGAACCAACAGCGATGCTGATAACGTTTGGTCTCAAGCAGCAGACATGCAAATTGAATTCTGTCTTGCTCAAGTAGATCCCAATGGAAATGCTACCAACGGTATTACCAGAAAGGCATCGTCTATAACTTCTTGGAATACTACTCAAAACAGAATGAAAAGTGCTGCAACAGGAGGAACAACCCCTTGGGATACTACCCAATACCTTAATATGTGGACCGTTTCTGCTTTAAATAGTAACGGACAAGCTGGTATTTTAGGTTATGCACAATTCCCAGGTGGAAGTCGAGCTACAGACGGTGTGGTAATGGGGTATAACTACTTTGGTCGTACCGGTTCGGTATCTGCTCCTTTTGATGGTGGTAGAACTACGACTCACGAAGTAGGTCACCTTTTTGGCCTTCGCCATATTTGGGGTGATGGACCTTGTGGTGCTGATGATTTTGTGACTGATACTCCAGAATCTGACGCCTCAAATGGTGGATGTGCTATAGGTACTGTTTCTTGTGGTACTACCGATATGGTTCAAAATTACATGGACTATTCTAATGACTCTTGTATGAACCTATTTACTCTAGGTCAAAAAGCGCGTATGAGAGCTAACTTATTAAGCGGTGGTTTTCACGCTGCTTTAGCACAATCAACTAAATGTACTCCTCCTTCTGGTGGCGGTGGTGCTACTGGATGTAGCAGTACTATAAACAGTTTCCCTTATTCTAATGGTTTCGAAAACACATTAGGTGGCTGGACACAGGATTCTGGCGACACTTTAGACTGGACCATACAATCAGGTGGAACTCCATCAAGTGGTACTGGCCCAACTGGAGCAGACCAAGGTTCTTTCTACGTATTTGTAGAAGCATCTGATCCTAACTTTAATAAGACAGCTGTTTTGAACTCTCCATGTTTAAACTTTGCAAGTGGGGCGACTCCTAATGCTTCTTTTAGCTATCAAATGACAGGTCCTTCTGTTGGAACATTAAGATTACAAGCAAGAGCTGACGGATCCACTGCATGGTCAACCGTATTTACCAAAACAGGTGATCAAGGGGCAGCATGGTTAACTGGAACGGCTTCATTAAGTGCTAATACAGCACAAGTAAGACTCGTAGTAGACACTACAGGCTCTTGGCAAGGTGACATCGCTGTAGATGGATTTGGAATTACAGCAGCTACTACTGGTTCTAGTTGTTTAAATGGTGTTTCTTCTTTCCCTTATGCTGAAGGATTTGAAAACACTTTAGGACAGTGGTCACAAAACAACAGCGATACACTAGACTGGACTTTAAGATCAGGCGGAACTCCATCAGGTAGTACAGGTCCAACTGCGGCTGCTCAAGGTTCTTTCTATGTTTATGTAGAAGCTTCTGATCCTAACTTTAGCAAAACAGCTTCTTTAGATTCTCCGTGTTTTGACCTAAGCAGTCAGAATAATGCTAACTTATCCTTCCAATACCAGATGACAGGTAACGCAGTAGGGACTCTTAACGTTGAAGCGAGTACTGGTGGTGCTTTTACTACTATATTTACGAAGTCTGGTGATCAAGGGGCAGCATGGTTAACCGCTAATGTGAATCTTGCGGCATATGCGGGTACTGATCTTCAATTAAGATTGACCGTAAATACTACTACTTCATGGCAAGGTGACATCGCTGTAGATGATTTAAAAATTACAAGTGGTGCCATCTCAACTGATAAGTGTGCTGGCGTTCCTGCATACAATAGTGCCCTCGCCTATTCTGTAGGTGATCGTGTGGTATATCAAAACACTCTTTTTGAAAGATTGGCTGCGAGTTGGGCTAATTTAGGAACTTGTGGAACTGCGCGAGAAGCTACGGCAAGCCTTGTGAACATCCCTACAAGTATTTCCATCTATCCTAACCCAGTAAGCGGTGCCGATTTATTTACAACGGCAACTGGTGAAAAGGTAACTTACACGATCTACAACATCAGTGGACAACGTGTTGCGACGGGAACCCTAAATGGAAATGCAATTGACGTTGCGGCACTTAAGGCAAATGTTTATCTCATTCAAATCAACGATGGTGAGCAAACAGTAACTAAGAAGTTTATCAAGAAGTAATTCTTAAAATTCTTTAATTAGAAAGCCTGTCCATACAGAATGGACAGGCTTTTTTTATGTTCTTTTTTAACGTAGAAAATATGGGATTGTTCCGCTTTCGCGAAAGCGAAACACATAAAACATTATGCGATCACAACCGTCTTAATATTTACAAATTCTCTAATCCCGTAATAAGACAATTCCCTACCATAACCAGAAATTCCAGTACCGCCAAAAGGCAACGCAGGATGACTCGCTACTTTGTGATTGATAAAAACCGCTCCATCTTTTATTTGAGCAGCCAATTCTTCCATTCTTTTTAGATCGTTTGAAAAAAGACTTGCTCCAAGGCCAAATTTGGAATTATTGACTAAATTAATGGCTTCTTCTTCTGTTTTGAACGTAGTGACCGCAATCAAAGGGCCAAAAGTTTCCTTTTTAAAAACAGGCATATCAGAGGTGACACTAGTTAAAATGGTCGGAGCAAAATAAGTTTTATCCCTGGATCCACCGCAATGCAGCTCTGCTCCTTTTTCTATAGAGGCATTCATAAGGTCTTCTAGCTCTTCAGCCAGATCCTCTCTTGCCATAACTCCTATGTAGGTATCTTCTTCTAGCGGATCTCCAGAAACAAGCGCTTTTACCTTTTGAGTGAATTTATCTAGAAACTCCTCTGCAATTTCTTCTTGCAGCAGTAATCGCTTTCCTGCAATGCAACTTTGTCCTGTATTATGAAACCTAGCAGCCACACATTCTTCTACGGTCGCATCAATGTTTGCGTCCTTAAACACCACTAAGGCGTTATTCCCACCTAACTCTAATACCGTTTTCTTGATTTGTTTTCCAGCGGTAGAAGCAACCGCTGCACCAGCCGATTTAGAACCAGTTAAGGTGACCGCTTTAATGATATCATTTTCAATAATAGCTTCCACAGCATCGCTTCCGATTACAAAATTCTGAAAACAACCTTGTGGAAAACCAGCCTCTAAGAAGATATCTTGGATTAATTCGGCACATCCCATGACACTGCTCGCATGTTTCAAAACGCCCACATTACCTGCCATAAGGGCTGGTGCTATAAAACGAAAAACTTGCCAAAACGGATAATTCCAAGGCATGACAGCAAGCACAACACCTATAGGCTCATAACTTACATAAGATTTAAAATGCTCTGTTTCTATATGTTCTTTTGCGAGATAACCTGAAGCATTTGCAGCATAATGATCACACAACCAAGCGCATTTTTCTAGTTCGCCTCTAGATTGTGAAACTGGCTTGCCCATCTCAGCGGTCATTAATTTTGCGTAAGATTCCTTATTTTTCCTCAGCAATGCCCCTACTTTGCGCAGGTGGTTTGCACGATGTTCAAAACTAGTGGCTCTCCAATCTTCAAAAGTTTTTTGAGCCGTTTCTAATTTGGCTTTTATATCCTTTTTGGTCAGTTCTTGGTATTGATGCAACTCTTTACCGTTGTATGGATTTATGGTCGTGATCATCTTTTTATTTTAAAAATACAATGATAATTCCCATGATAAAGAAAACTTTAGAAGGCTTTAACGGTTACTGTTATTTGATTTGTAATTCTTACAGAGTCTTTCTTTTTTTTAGGTTTTCGACAAATCCTGTGCTAAATTTAATTCAGTACTTCAACTGGAAACAGTCTAACCTTTATAGTTTTGAAAGAGAGAAGCAGTAGGAAAGCTTAAAGGTTTTCAAATAAAATTACCTTATCAATAACAACCGCAGCATTTTTACCAGCCAGTTTAAAGTCCTGGAGTTCTACACGGATACCTGCTAAGCTTATTAAATTGGAGTTCTTTCAGAATATTAGCAAAAAAAGCTGCAATGATGTGATCCTATGTAAAGACAAATTCATTAGGCATGCTTTAAAAAAGTTGCTTCATCATTATTTAACAACACATTTGATAACTAGGATCTTTTTTCCATCCAAGCCAACACATTGGTTTCTATACGCGACATGATATCTAAAGTGTTTGCTTTTTCAAAAGTTTTTCCTGTAATATTCTCGTAAAGTTCAATGTAGCGATCGCTCACTGATGCTATGTATTCATCAGTCATTTCAGGTACTTTTTGCCCTTCAAGACCTTGAAAATCATTAGCAATCAACCACTGACGCACAAATTCTTTACTCAATTGTTTTTGAGATTCTCCTTTATCTTGACGCTCCTGATAAGCCTCTGCGTAGAAATACCTAGAAGAATCTGGTGTGTGAATTTCATCTATAAGGACTATTTCTCCTTCTTTTGTTTTACCAAATTCATACTTGGTATCCACGAGAATCAATCCGCGTTTTGCAGCTAGTTCAGTACCTCGCTGAAACAATGCTTTAGTATATTTTTCTAAAACTTCATAATCTGCTGAGGAAACAATGCCTTTTGCAAGAATATCTTCTCTGGAAATGTCTTCATCATGATCACCCATTTCGGCTTTGGTAGCTGGGGTAATGATGGGATTCGGAAATGCATCATTTTCCTTCATTCCTTCTGGCATAGCAACACCACAAAGCATTCTTTTACCAGCTTTGTATTCCCTTGCAGCGTGACCAGCCATGTATCCACGAATGACCATTTCCACTTTAAATGGCTCACAAAGGTGACCTATTGCAACATTAGGATCTGGAGTAGCAATCAACCAATTAGGGACGAGATCTTGGGTATCTGCCATCATTTGCGTGGCAATCTGATTTAGGATTTGTCCTTTATACGGAATTCCTTTAGGCATCACTACGTCAAAAGCACTCAGCCTATCGCTGGCGATCATGACTAACAACTCGTCATTAATGTTGTAAACTTCTCTTACTTTTCCTTTGTAAAGGCTCTTTTGACCTGGAAAATTAAAATTAGTATCAGTAATAGTTGCTGGAAGTTGTGTTGGCATTTTAACGAATTTATTGTTAAGCAAATTTCTACTATTTCATTGAATATGTGGAATGTATTACTCTTTTTTTATTCAAGTTATCTACCAGCTATGAGCACTGCTGTTGGAGGCTGTTCTAATTGTAATTCATCGATGCAAATACCAGGTGCAAACGAATATTAGGTTGCTACTATTTAATAAAAAAACGGTCCCACTAAATCAATTCAACCTGACTGAAAATATAAATATTACAAACTGTAAACCACTCTAAAAGTCACAAAACGTGGTTGTATAAAAGTCTCAGAAGTAAATGCAGATATGCCATTCTCTCCGTTAGTCACTTGAGATGATATATTCAAAAGGTTGGTCGCATTAACTTCATATTCAAATTTTGCATCTCTATCTTTCCTATAAGAAAGTCTTGCATCCCAATTTTGGAAGGATTGTGATTGCCCATTTCCTATATTTTGATTGGTATAAGAATAGTTGGTTCTAAAAGTTACGGCCTTCCAGATATAAGCATCCACATCTATAGAAGGGGATGTAGTAATAAATTGCGATTTACGCCCCCCTTGATTGTTATCATTAATACTGTAACGGTACCTTAAAGTAACATTAGGAGCTACTTTAAAATTGGTGCGTATACTAGGTGTGTATGACTGTGTATAAACCTCATTTACAGAACGTTCTGAATCTACAAACTGATTGAACTTGCTGTAATTAAGCCCGGCATTAAAGCTTGCTCTTATTTTACCAAAAGTACGTTGTACACGTCCAGAAATGTTTGCATTTTCATCTGCAAAAGCAGAGTTTAAAAATGTGTTGGTTCTAATAACGCTTTGAATGTCAGTGGAACTTCTTATCTGGTCTATATTATTAGAGTAAGAGGCTCTTGCAAATACATTCGTATAATTAAAAAGATTAAAACTACTGTAGATCAAGTTGACATTATGCGACAACGCATTTTGTAAGTCTGGTGCACCAAATTGTATGCTGTTAAAACTATTTAAAACAAGACCTTGTGCAAGCCTCGTTACATCTGTAAATTGATTGCGCATGTCGTAACTTAAGGTAAGGGATTCACTTTTCTTGAATTGAATACGGGTTTCAAAATCTGGCAGCAACCTTAAGAAGTTATCTTTATAAGTTGCACCAAATTGAGTATTCTTGTTGCCATAGGCGTGTAAAGAGAATCCTGGTGTAATCGTGAACTTCCCTGTTTTCAATCGGTAATGAGCGCCAAAATAAACATCTGTAAAATTATACTGTGTGTCGTTTACAGCAAGTCCGTTATTAATGGTAGGCGTAGGATTAAAAGTTGTTCCATCGTTTAAAAACTGAAATAGGTTGGAGTTAAATTCCTGACTACTCAGAATCGTTCCTAAGGTAAAATTCAAGTTACTTCTAGGATTCAAAATATGAAAGTAATCTAATTTTGCATCCAACTGGTTGGATTTGATACGTCTATTTTGCCCTATGTTGTAGGTATCTAAACTGGGATCCAATCCTAAATTAGCCGCAGTAGCATCGTACTCATTGTTTTCATCCTCTAATACAGCATTATAAAAAGGATCTTCGTTTTTAAGCAGGTGTTGTGCTTCTAAGGAGAAAATATTGTCTTCATCTAATGTGTAATAATATTGAAGACTTTGATTAATATTATAAGGAGTAACTTCTTCTGCTTGATTGGTATTACCAATAACAGATGAGAAGAGATTCTGTCGCTGCCTATCGTTGGAAATACGACCTAAAATATCATATTCCAATTGGTTGCTAAAATTAGGTTGGTAAGAAGCGCTTAATTTGACCAATCCTTGATTAGAGCGTTCGTTATTGTTTCGCTCTGTAAACTCTTCAGGAAATTGAACAAAACTAGTTTCTCTTGAGGCAATCTGGCTGCTATTAAAGATAACAAACCCACTTAAATCCAAAGCTGGATTGACCGCATAACTAAAGTTTGCCGATGCCAATTGATTTTCAATTTCAACGGCATTATTTTGATTGGTTAAAAAATTAAGACTGTTATCTCCTAAATTAATGCTCGTTCCACTGCTCCTGCTAGGAGATCTAAAACCACCACCAAAATTACGTATATCTCGTCTCGTTAAAGCCAATTCTCCAGTATTGTTCAAATCACCTATAAAGTTGATACTATACTTAGGCGTATAGTAAAATAATTTAGGCTGTAATAAATAGAGTTCCTTATCAGGGGAGCTACCACCACCCACGGTAACATCACCAAACCAAAAGTTTTCTTTTCCTTCTTTAAGCTTGATATTCAGCGCTATGTTATCTTGATTATTAGACACGCCACTTAATTGACCTACCTCTGAATAATTACGCAGTACTTGTATTTTATCAACAGCTTTTGAAGGGATATTTTTTGAAGCTAATTTGGTATCCCCGTCAAAGAAATCTTTACCGTTGACCATAAGTTTATTCACTACTTTCCCCTCGACTTCTATCTGTCCATCTTCATTGATTTCCACCCCTGGAAGGTTAGCAAGAATATCTTCTAATTTCCTTTCTGACCCATTTTGGAAAGAGTCTGCATTGTAGGTGACCGTATCTCCTTTGATCGTTACGGGCATTTCATAAATAAGCTCAATAGCGTCTAAAGAATTTTCTGCATATAAGGTATAATCTTTTGTCATATCAGCCTCTTTTACCACTAGAGACTCTTCAAGCGTTTTCATTGCTACATAACTGATTTGTATCTTGTAAGTGATATTCTTTTTTAAAGATAAAGAGTACTTACCTAGTTCATTAGTAACTCCGTAGGATTCTAATGCCTTAGTTTCTTGATTGAAGGCTACAATACTAGCTAGTTCTAGTGGTTGTTTTAAACTGTCTCTAACAACTCCTTGCAATTTAACTTGAGCAAAGGAAAAATTTGCTGCTGTTAAAAGCAGTAAAAAACATATTTTCTTCATAATGGGTAATTCTTGAAATGGGACTAAAAAAGATTTTGTTTGTTTGTTTGTTTTCTTAACCTCTTCTTCTTCCTCTGTTATTTCTCATTTCCATCATTTTACCTACAATGGTCTCCTTGTAAGATACTTTAGTAATTTCTTTTCCTTTATCAGGAGCTTCTATTTCTATCTTCTCTTGAGGATTCAGTACTATTTTTGTACATAACATAGTCGTATCCCCTGCACTTACTTCTAAGATAAGCCCTGGAAGTCCCCAGTATTCTGCAGGTCCGTGACCTACTGGTATTTGCAGCGTATACCATGCCTCTACTAGTGTAGATGGTACTTCTTCTATTTCGATTATTTCCGTAGTTGCTGTATCCCCTTCGGTAGCTGCAGGCTGTTCTTCACTTTCTTGATCATTGTTTGTTATTTCATTCCATGAGAAGGAATACCATGTCAACTCTGTATTAGGAATAGTCGCGGTTGCTTTAAAACACATGTACTTTCCTATTTGTTTTGTTTCAGAGCCCATTTTCCAATCTATGGCCGCAAGCTTATCCTTTACTAGAAATTGCTTACCATAAAACTCTTGGCTCTGTATGAGTTCATTTTTCTTAACGTTCTTGTATTGTTCTCCTGCAGCAAAGTTATTTCCCCATGAATCAGTCGCTCCTGATATAGCGTCCAACTTTTCTTTTTCGTCAAAAACAGATTCTTCTTTATTGAAGTTTAATACGTAAGTCTTCTCAAGTCTGTTCTTTAAACGCGATTGCATTTGTTTCTTTTGTTCTTCACTCATTCGTGCGCCCCAAGTACCTAAATCCATCCTGGTTTTTGATATATATACCGCTTGACCTTGAAATTCTTGTGCTTCAGGTTGAGATGGTAGTATAAATAAAGAGGCAACTACGCTAACTAAAAAAATAATAGACTTCATGATTGTGTTTTTTAACTTACTGTTTAACGAAAATATGTAAACATTAAACGAGAATTAACTATTTCTCAAAACATTAACATGCCTATCAGAAAAAAAGATCCATTTTATATTGATCCTACCTTTGTAATAATCTATTAACCAGGAGAACTTATAAGGTTTAAATGATTGCTTTAAAGAAGAAAATAGCAACAGTTCCGCTTTCGCGAAAGCGGACACATCAAAACAATAAAAATTAGAATTCCAGAATTAGTTAAAAGCAACTAGCGACTAAACTAAACAAAGAATGACATGAAGTTAATTCCTGTTCTCAATATCCTTATACGCCTCGATAACCTTTTTTACCAGTCTATGGCGCACCACATCACTATCATCTAAGTACATCATACCTACTCCGTCGACATTTTTAAGAATTAAAAGAGCTTCCTTAAGCCCCGAAGTTACTCGACGTGGTAAGTCTATCTGCCCAGGGTCTCCAGTGATAAAAAATTTAGCATCTTTTCCCATACGTGTCAAGAACATCTTCATTTGTGCATGAGTCGTATTTTGAGATTCATCTAGAATCACATAAGCGTGATCTAGTGTTCTACCGCGCATAAAAGCAAGAGGTGCAATTTGAATGGTTCCTTTCTCAATATAGGTCGCAAGTCGTTCGGCAGGAATCATATCTCTCAATGCATCGTAAATAGGCTGCATATAAGGATCTAATTTCTCTTTAAGATCTCCTGGAAGGAACCCTAAGTTCTCTCCAGCTTCTACTGCTGGGCGTGTAATAATAATGCGCTTGACACGTTTTTCCTTAAGGGCTTTTACCGCAAGAGCTACACCTATAAAGGTTTTACCTGTTCCTGCTGGACCTACTGCAAAAACCATATCGTTTTTCTTAGTAAGTTCCACCAGTTTACGCTGGTTGGGAGTTTTGGGACGAATTAACATTCCAGAATTGCCATGAACTAAAATATCATCACGCCCCATACCCATGTCTTCATGGCTCTTATCACTTGTTAATAAGCGTTCCATGACATTTTCATCCATCTTGTTGTATTTACCGAAGTGCGTCAACATCATCTGTATGCGTTTATCAAACTCTCCAAGTTGTTCTTCATCTCCGTAAATTTTCATGGTGCTACCACGTGCGACAATTTTTAGTTTTGGAAAATGAGATTTTAAGAAGGCGAGATTTTTATTTTTTACTCCAAAAAATTCTATTGGATTTGATTCTGACAGGTCGATGATAAGTTCGTTCAAAAGCGCTAAATTAAGTAAGTAATTAAATGTTTAATTTTATAGTTTTGTCTTACAGTGAAAGACTGCTTGAAAATTAAGAAAAATGATTAGTCCATAGAGCTCCTAAAGGATAATTTAACGATCAATTAATTAACAATTTTAAAATCCTTTATGCCTATTATAACCCTTACAACCGATTTTGGCTGGAAAGACCCTTACGTAGGAGCGGTAAAAGGTGCTATTTATAAAGAATTAGAAAACGTAAATATCGTTGATATATCTCACGAAGTAACCCCTTTCAACATTGCTGAGGCCGCCTACATTATTAAAAATGCCTACCACTCCTTTCCAGACGGTACCATACATATTATAGGAGTAGATGCAGAGCATACTCCTGAGAACATTCATATAGCCGTTTTGTTAAAAGGTCATTTTTTTATTTGTGCCGATAATGGAGTGCTGGCTTTGATCATGAATAAGTTACGTCCAGAAAAACTGGTAGAGATCAACATCCATGATAGGATCTCTTCAAATTTCACCACGTTAGATGCTTTTGTAAGTACCGCTTGTCACATAGCTCGCGGAGGAACCCTAGAGGTGATAGGTAAACCTATCTCCCGTATCAGGGCCATATCTGGGGTTACCCCTAAAATATCTGAAACTAAAAACATTATTTACGGCCAAGTTATTTACATTGATAATTATGGTAATTCTGTCGCCAATATTAATAAAGAGATTTTTGAACAAATAGGCAAGGGTCGTAAATTTGAACTCTCTGCTCGTAATGAACGATTTGATAAGATTTTCAAACGTTACAGCGATATCATTAACTTTGATGATGATGAAAAAAAGCGCGATGTAGATGGAAAAGGTCTGGTTATATTTAACAGTGCCGGTTATATAGAAATAGCAACTTATAAGTCAAATCCGCTAACCGTAGGAAGCGCTAGTACTCTATTTGGATTGCAAATTAATGCACCAGTAATTATTACATTTAAAGAATCATGATTGTACGAATTGTAAATATGCATTTTAAAGAAACTGCTGTAGGTAAGTTTCAAAATATGTTTGACGCCTATAAGGAACAAATAAGAAATCAACCTGGTTGTAGTTTTTTAGAATTGTATCAAGACAAGGATGACGAACAACGTTTTTACACCTATAGTTATTGGGAAAATGAAGACGCTTTAAATAAATACAGAAAAAGTGCGTTGTTTGAAGAAGTATGGCCGCAAACTAAAGCTCTGTTTGATCAGAAACCACAAGCTAATTCGGTTGTAAAAATTCACAGCCTTTTATGAAAGCCATTTTCCTCAAAGAACTCAACGGATTTTTCGCTAGTCTAACCGGTTACTTAGTCATAGGTATTTTCCTTATGATCAGTAGTTTATTTGTTTTTGTGTTCAAAGGCGAATACAATATATTAGATTACGGCTTTGCAGATCTTGCGCCTTTCTTTCTGATCATTCCTTGGTTATTTATGTTTTTAATCCCTGCCATTACCATGCGCAGCTTTACGATAGAACGCAACTTAGGAACCTTAGAAATGTTAGTGACCAGACCTATTTCCACTAGAAAATTAGTGGCTGGTAAATACTTTGCCTCCTTAGTTTTAATCGTCATTGCTTTGATCCCAACTTTGATCTATGTGTGGAGTTTGGGACAATTAGGGGAGACTACAAACAACCTAGATTACGGCAGTACATTTGGCAGTTATCTCGGTGCTATTTTACTCGCTATGAGCTACACTGCTATAGGTGTTTTTAGTTCCACAGTGACTTCTAATCAAGTGGTCGCTTTTTTACTCTCTGCCGTTTTGTGTTTTATTCTTTATTTTGGTTTTGAAGGACTTTCTAGTTATTTGTCAGACAGTGATTTTCTAGCCTCCTTAGGACTTAAATATCACTATGAAAGTATGGCTAGAGGTGTGATCGATACTCGTGATGTGATCTACTTTTTAAGTGTTGCTGTTTTGTTTTTCGCTTTAAGCGAAATTTCACTGAAATTAATGTTCTCAAAACGATAACCATGAAAAGAAACTATACCAGCTTTATCGTGGTCCTAATCCTGTTAATTGTGTTGAACGCAATCTCTGGATCTATTTACCAGCGTTTTGATCTTACCAAGGACAGCCGTTATACCGTAAGCAAAGAAACAGAAAAAGTCCTGGAACAAGCTTATAAGCCTATTCTGATAGATGTTTTTCTAGATGGCGAGTTGCCTGGGGAATTCCGTAAACTGAAGTTGGAAACAGGTCAGTTTCTAGAAGAACTAGCAGCGATACATCCTAATTTAAAATATGATTTTATCAATCCTATTGATGACGCTTCACAACAAGAAGCCGAACAGATTACAGCACAACTGGCCAAAAGCGGTGTAAAAGGGGCTGTAGCTACTGTTCAAGAAGGAGGGAAAAGTACTAAGGTTACTATTTTTCCATACGCATTGATTCTTTACGACGGTAAAACCACTGCTGTACCGCTTCTAAAAACGGTAGCTCGTGCTACTGCTGAAGAACGGGTGAATTCTAGTATACAACAATTGGAATATCAATTTGCTGATGGGTTGCGTAAAGCATCTCAAGAAAAGACTAAAACAGTAGCTTTCCTCAGGGATAGCGGCAGCTTGTCTGATTTAAAAATCGGTGATTTTATTAAAAGTATACAAGAATATTATCGAGCAGCACCTTTTGGGATCGAATTTTTGAGGACTAGTGATTCTATACAACCTCAACAAGTGTTGGAATCTTTGAATAAATTTGACCTTGTAGTCGACCCAAAACCTACAGAAGCTTACAGCGAGACCAAGAAATACATACTTGATCAATACCTTATGCAAGGCGGGAAGTTACTTCTAGCAGTTGACCCTGTAATTATGGAAAACGACAGTCTTTCTAATCAAGAAGCAAAAGCATATCCATTACCGAGAAAGCTGAATCTAGACGACATGCTTTTTAGATATGGATTGCGTTTAAACAATGGACTCGTAAAAGATTTACAACATGCACCTATTGCACTAGCGACGGGTCAAGGTCGAAATACACAATACGAAGCTTATGCGTGGCCGTACTATCCTATTTCTAAGTCTTCATTAGACACCAGTGCAACGGCTCAATTCATTACTAAAAATCTAGAAGGTGTCAAGTTTGAATACACAGGAACCATAGACACTTTAAAAAACGGAATTAAAAAAACTATTCTACTAAGCACTTCTTCTAAAACAGAAGTATTGACCTTACCCGCTTTAGTTTCTTTGGCGGAAATAGGTCAAGAAATCAATCCAGAAACTTATAACAGATCTCATCTACCGCTAGCTGTGCTTGCCGAAGGTTCTTTTACCAGCGCTTATAAAAACCGAGTAAAACCGGTCAACTTAAAAGCCAACTTAGATCAAGGTAAAAACGCCGCTATAGTACTCATAGCAGATGGTGATATTCTTAAAAACCAAGTAGATCGAGGACAGGCTCAAGAACTGGGCTACGATATGAGAACTGGACAGTTATACGGTAACAAAGAGTTCTTAATGAATACGGTCAACTACCTGCTCGACGACACCGGACTTATCAAGCTGCGCAACAAAGATATTAAAGTACCTTTCTTAGATTCTAAAAAAATAATTGATCAAAAATTCAAATGGCAATTGATCAATGTGGTCCTTCCGTTGCTTTTGGTCGCTGGTTTTGGTTTTGTATTTATGTGGTTGAGAAAAAGGAAGTATGCGGTTTAAAATTATCTCAGACCTTTTAAAAAGAATTAGGCACAATAGAAGACTTTCGCTAATAAAGAATGATCCAAATTTGCGTTTTGAGATGACTATTTATCAAAACAATTTGCCAAGAATGCAAGTTTTTAGACAGGCAACTATTATTCAATTTGGATTAAACATAATAGAAGAAAATGGATTAGCCTTTTTTGTATTAATTGGAGATGTAGACAAATTCAATAAAGCTTTCCAATCAACAGTATATTTTCAAGATTCACAAAAAATTAATCTAGAAGGATTAAAGTATGTGATCCTAACTGACTCAGATCCTTCTCATATTAATAAAATATATTTTGATGTTTTCGAAAAGGTATTCGGTTATACTCCAGAAAAAGAATATCAAATAAACCTCAAAATCTTTAAATGATAATCCAATTCGACTTGTCACCTCTTCCTGCTAGGCATATTGGTCTATAAAATTTTCATTTTTAAAAGTTATTCACATTCGACATGCCAACTATTCATGTTGGCATCGTCTGAATTGAGTCGAGTTTAAAAAAAATATTGCAGAGCGTGTCCCAAAGGGTAGAATTAATTCTGCCCTTTGGGAAATAAAATAAAAAAGCTCCTTTTTCAAAATGAAAAAGGAGCTTTTTTATAATATCAAGCGAGCAAAGCGAGCGAGCAAAAAAAACCTCATCCCACATACCTACTACCCCAACTTAAACGTTAAATAAGAAGTGCATCACATCACCATCCTGCACGATGTATTCTTTTCCTTCCACTTTTAGTTTTCCAGCTTCTTTTACTTTTGCTTCTGAGCCAAATTCTACATAAGTATCGTATTTGATTACCTCTGCACGTATAAATCCTTTTTCAAAGTCGGTATGTATCACTCCTGCAGCTTGTGGTGCTGTAGAGCCTATATTAATAGTCCATGCTCTTACTTCTTTTACACCAGCCGTAAAATAAGTTTGCTGATTGAGTAACTGGTAAGCACTGCGTATCAATTTTGCACTTCCCGGCTCATCTAGTCCCATGTCTGCAAGAAATTCTTTACGCTCTTCATAGTCTTCTAATTCGGTAATATCAGCTTCTGTTCCTACAGCAAGTACAAGAACTTCAGCATTTTCATCTTTTACAGCTTCTCTAACGAGATCTACATACTTATTTCCAGAAACAGCAGACTCATCATCTACGTTACATAAATACATCACTGGCTTATCCGTGATAAATTGCAATGGCTTTACAAACTCTGCTCTTACCTCATCGCTCAATTCTACCGCACGTACAGAAACACCAGCCTCTAAAGCAGCTTTAATCTTTACTAAAGCTTCCTCTTCTTTAATAGCTTCTTTATTACCTGTTCTGGCCGCTCTTTTTACTTTTTCCAGTTTTTTATCTACGGTTTCCAGATCTTTTAATTGCAATTCTATATCAATAGTTTCCTTATCGCGTATAGGATCTACATGACCATCTACATGGATAATGTTGTCATTATCAAAACAACGCAACACGTGAATAATTGCATCTGTTTCACGTATGTTCCCTAGAAACTGATTCCCCAGTCCTTCTCCTTTACTCGCTCCTTTTACAAGACCTGCAATATCTACGATCTCTACCGTTGCTGGCATCACACGCTCTGGATTAACCAGTTCTTCTAATTTCTTAAGACGTGCATCTGGCACGTTTACTACTCCTACATTGGGTTCTATGGTACAAAACGGAAAATTGGCACTTTGCGCTTTGGCATTTGATAAACAGTTAAAAAGAGTTGATTTACCTACATTAGGTAGTCCTACGATTCCAGCTTTCATGTGTTAAATTATTTGTTATTATTCCGCTTTCTTTTTGTAAAAAAAATACAAGTTTATAGTAAACTTGACTCCTTTTGAAAGCGTGCAAATATAAGGTTTCCATAAGCATATTATAATATTTATGACCCCATAGCGCACAAAAAAATCTGTATCTAGAGGATACAGATTTTATAAAGTGAAAGGAAACTAATTATTCCTTATGAACTGGCATATTTGAGGTGTCAATTCCTTTTGATTCTAGCATTGCTTTCATCGCGCCTTCATCCAGGTCTCCGTTATTATTTGTATCAATTCCCATATTCCCAAGTATCCCTTTTATACCTGCTGGATCAATATCTATCTTTTCCAGTTCCTTCATCATTTTCATCATTCCAGAAAGGTTCATGTCATTACCTAAAATACGAGCGACACCCATCCCCATGTCATCTGAAGTACCAAAAACAATAATTTCATCTATAGAATCTTTATCACCTTGATAAAGGAATTTTGCCTTCATTCCATCTTGATTATGGGTCATTAAAGTTTTATACTTTTTACCCTTTAAAATATTGTTGAGTTGGGCACTTTCTTTTTCAAAGACAGCAGCATTCTCATCTGTTTTAGGGTATACCAGCACATTTACTTTGCTGACAGAATTATAGGCTTTTTGTGCCTCTTCAGAAAGCTTGCTGTCGTCTATTCCTAGAATCGTTTTAGGAATAGAAGTGCTTATAAACCCCTCTTTATCACCACTATCTACTATATAGCTCTGTAGCGTTGGATCGGAGTCACAAGAGGTAAGTGCTACAGTTGCACCCAGTGTTAAAAGGACTATTTTTAAAATGAACTTATTCATAATTAATGGTTTTTAAGATTAAAAATACGAGAACTAATTAAGCAAACGATTATTCTTGAGTAGCTTCTTCAATCTGTTTTTGCCCAGGTACATTCATCATCTTAGTAAGTTTAGAAATTTGACCAAGATCGATATTTCCAGTTATTTTCATCACTATAGCCTCTGGGTTAGACGTATTCATAGTTTCATCAATAATCATTACTAGTGCTTGAATTTTCTTTGGCGTGTTGCCTTTTTTTACATAGAATGCAAAGTCTTGGTCATCCTCTTTTACACTCATCAATTTGACAAGACCTTTGCTCTTTACATAAGCATTTGCAATACTGATCATTTTCTTAGCGCTATCTGGATTAGAGGTCGTATAAAAACGTGCGTCTTTTAGACTATCTAGCAGGTCTTTACCTGCTTTCAGATTTTTATCTTGGATATCCATATCCATCTCTGCGAGTAGTTCAAAGGCATCTTTGGTTACTACAGTTTCTTTAATGTTTTTTAGGGAACCCATCTTTTCAAATGCGTCCTGAGCAAATAATGGGGTTGCCATTACTGCGAGTACTAGGGTAAAGATTAATTTTTTCATGTTGACTTGTATTAAATTATGATTGAGATTATTATTTAAGGTTAAAAACAGCAGCTGTTTTATTATCTAAAGTTTGTAGTGGTTTCATATTGCTACGTCCTTTATTTAACTTGACACTTACGAGCTCCAGCATATTTAATGCTGCTGCTCTAGCTTCTTCTGGAGTTTCATAAGTTCCTAAGTCTGGCTGCGTTTTGTATTGCTCTTGATAGTAGCCTGCTCCTACTGCGAGAAGTAGAGAGAAACCTGCTGCTACGGCGAGTCCTTTCCAGGTTCTTTTCTGGAATTGGTTATCTAGGGATTGTTTTTGTTTCACTTTCGCGAAAGCGTCAAAATCACCTTCTTCCATCCCCTGCTCTAACTCAAAAGTGTTGAACAAGCTGCGGTATACCTCATGCTCTGTAGACACCTTCTCAGAGCTGAAATAGTCTCTAAGTTGTTGTTCTTCCAACAGAGTGGACTCACCATTCCAATATTTTTCTAATAAATCGTTCATGCGATTTCTGTTTTATACTGTTCTTCTATTTTTTCCTTAAGCATTTTTCTTGCTCTGCTCAGCCCTACTCTTACCGCTGTCGCCTTCATATTCATTATATTTTCTATAGCTTCAAAATCATATCCCTGTATATCTCTGAGCTGAACAATCATCTTATATTGTTCTGGCAGTTCATTAATCATGTTCTGTACCAGCTTTATTTGACCGAGTCTTTCTAACTCACCTTCTATATTTCTCTCTTCACTATCATAGTTACTATGAACTATTTTTAAATGACTTGCTTGTTTACTTTTCAATCGGTCTAAGGAATAATTTTTAACCATTTGCATGGCGTAAGCTTCCTTATTTCTAACCTCATCGAGTTGGAAACGCTTTTCCCAAAGTCTTGCCATGACTTCTTGCACGGCATCTGCCGCCTCCTCATGAGAAGTGAGCAATCGCTTGGACAGAAAGTACATCTTATGCTGTACCTCTTGGAAGGTCTTTACAAACGTTTTTTGTTTCATTTACTTGGTTATACTTTTATGACGAGTATGCTTTTTAATTGTTACAAGAATATATATTTTTTTACCATTCGCTTTCATTCTCTATACCTCAAGGACGTCAACCGAGAAGGTCTAGAGATAGAATAGCTGGTAATTTAATAAAGTTTATTCATTACACATGTCAACCCGTTATAGAGCAGAATCCCTTGTGATAGTTCTTGATTCTTAACCTATCACAATTTCAAGACTATTTTCTAATGCCTTTTCCCTATTTTTACTTTTAAAAGATTTTTAAATGTTCAGGAAAATACCCGTTTTACTATTTTTACTAGCTTCCATAATCGTTAATGCTCAATTTCAAAAAGCAACAATACTTTTAAAAAACAATACGTCAAAAGAAGGTTTTATAAAAGTAAGAAGTCATGACGGCATCAAGTTCAAAGAAAAAGAAGGGGATAAACCTGTAGTTTACAATCACCTTCAAGTTATAGGCTTTAATATAGGTGAAGCAAAATATCGTTACGTAAAACGAAACACTGCTGACAATGAACCTAGAATTCTTAGGGAAATGATTTACGGAACAATTATTCTCTACGCAATAGAAACTCAAGGCGGAGAAGGTTATATGACCTTTGGTCCTGGCAGTAATTTACCCCCTGTTCTAGTAAACCGTAAACCATCAATTAGCTATTATATGCTTAAAAATGAAAAATTAATCAAAATAGGTAAGAAGATTAGAAATAGGCTCTTAAAGAAACTTAAAGACTGCCCTGTTCTAGTAGCAAAAATTAAAAATGAAGAAATACACAGAACAAATATTATAACTGCAATTGAATTTTATAACCAAAACTGTGGAACCATTGCCGTTAAAGAGAAGTAATTAAAAACAGTTATTAGCTACTACTTTTCCTAATTTTACCTAAAATAAGCAATTAGATGAATCAATTTTTTAAATACACATTAGTATCATTAGTAACTATAGCCACTTTATCCAGCTGTTTCAAGGATAATGATGATGTATTTGCTGGCAAAAGTGAAATCAACAACTTTATCTATAGGGGTATGAATGCTTTTTACCTTTATAAAGCTGATGTAGATGTGCTGGCAAACGATAGGTTTGCCAATCTTGAAGAGCTCGAAGCTTATCATTCCCAATTTGATTCTCCTGAAACCTTTTTTGAATCGCTCGTATTTGATCGACCAAGAACAGATCGTTTCAGCGTTATTTTTGATGATTATGTAGCCTTAGAGAATATTCTTGCTGGAAACACCCTGAATAACGGGATGAAATTTGGTCTCGTAGGAGAAACTGGAAGTGCCACTGATGTTTTTGGATATGTGCGTTATGTGCAACCCAATACCAGTGCCGAAAGAGAAAACGTAGAACGAGGTATGATCTTTAACTCGATTAATGGCATACGTATTTCTAGAGACAACTTTAACGCGCTTCTTGCTCAAACCACTTATACCATAGGTCTTGCTGACCTCAATGCTGGGGTTACCACTTCTAACGGATTAGAAATCACTCTTACTAAAGAAGTCGTACAAGAAAATCCTATTCTAGTTACTGAAGTCATCGATCAAGGAACTCAGAAAATCGGTTATTTGATGTACACTGGTTTCTTGTCACAGTTTGATGAGCAGTTGAATGGCGTTTTTGCAGACTTTATAGCGCAAGGAGTGACTCATTTAGTATTGGACTTAAGGTACAATGGAGGTGGCTCTGTAAATACAGCTATCATTTTAGGGAGTTTAATTTCTGGAAATCCTATTACAGATGTATACTCCACCGAAGAATGGAATCCAGATATACAGGCACAATTACAAGCAAGTACTCCAGAACGATTAGTGAATCTATTTAAAAACCAAACCAATTCCGGCACAACATTAAGTACGCTCGATCTTAACAAGGTGCATATCATCACCACAGGCAGTAGCGCCAGCGCCAGTGAATTAGTGATCAATTCGCTAGACCCTTATATCAATGTGGTGCAGGTAGGTGACGATACCGCAGGAAAATTCCAGGCGAGTATTACCTTGTACGATAGCCCAGACTTTAGAAGATCTGGAGCAAATCCTGCACACCGTTATGCGATGCAGCCACTAGTGCTTAAAAGTTTAAACTCCGTTGGAAATACCGACTATTTTGATGGGTTAGTACCTGATATTGCTCAAAATGAAGATTTTGAGAACTTGGGTATTCTTGGAGATATGAATGAGCCTCTCTTAGCGCGTTGCTTGGAAGATATTCTATTGAATGGTCGTTCTTCTCGTTCTTCTATACCTAGTGTTTCTTATGAGGAGATCATCGGTAGTAATGAACTAGAACCCTTTGGCAACCAGATGTGGAAAGAGTTGCCTAATTAAAAATCTCTTAACCTCAATCAAATCAGACTTACAGTTCTTGATATTCCTAAGGCCATTGTCTTTTATGAATTATTAGGACTAGAGTTGATTGTTCATACACATGAGGCGTATGCCAGGCTAGAACTACCAGATGGTGATACCACCCTAAGCCTTTCCTTAGTAGAAGAACTGCCCAAAGGAACTGGAATCAAAGTCTTTTTTGAATGTGATGACCTGGATTTAAAGCTTGCTTATCTAAAAACTAAAGAAGTCTCGTTTAAGAAAGATCCAATTGATCAGTCTTGGTTGTGGGTTGCAGCGCATTTAGTCGATCTCAATAGAAATCACCTCATAGTCTATCCTGCTGTTAAGAATAGAATAAGTGCGCTGCGGAGGAAACTATAGCAGATTCCAGATACTTATTATTTAGTTCCGCTTTCGCGAAAGCAGAATGATTCAAAACCCTAAAACAACATCTAAAGCAGTGCCTATTCAAAAGAGGTTTTTGAGAGAATAAATATATTTAACTACATATACCACATTATTGATTTCCTCCTTCTGAAAGAACCTTGTTGATTCCCCAAAAAAAATAAAACCTGATTTATATCATTAAATTCCAATTTTAAAATAGAGAATTTTATAGTTTAATGAAAGCTATGAAAAATTCTATTTTAATTATTCTTGTCAGTCTATTATCATCTAGTTTACTGTACTCTCAAGACAAAAAACTGCTATCTCAAATAGAAAAAATAGAAGTTGACGGGCAAACTGTATTTTTATTAGATGGTGAAAAACACCATGGTATTATATATGAAAATTATCCAGATACTCAACTAAAGGCTAGGTTTCAAATTAGCAATGGCCTAAGAGAAGGATTTTCAGAAATGTATTACAAGAACGGTCAATTATTAGAAAAACTTACCTACAAGAATGGATTAAAGGATGGTCCATACCTGGAGTATTATGAGAATGGCCAATTGAGAGGAAAAACAAGTTATAAAAATGATCTACTAGACGGACCTTCTGAAACCTATTACCAAAATGGTGCTTTAATGCAAAAAGGATCCTTTACCAACAATAAACAAGAAGGAATTGTTGAAGAATATTATGACAATGGAATCCTAAAATTAAAAGGATATTACACAAATGACCAGAAAAATGGACCCTTTGAAGTATTTTTTCCAAATGGCCAACTTTCTATTAGTTTGACCTACAAAAATGAAAAAATCAACGGGATTTCTAAAAGATACTATAAAAATGGTCAATTAATGAAAATAGGAAGTTTTAAGAATGACTTAAAAGATGGGGTTTTTGAAAACTACAATACTAGAGGGAAGTTAATCAAAAGAGAGGTGTATAAAAACGATGTTAAAATCAAAGAATAAGCCGCGGGGAAGTAAATTTATTATACCATAGAAAACTCTGTTCATAGATAAATTTTTACTCTGACAAATTCAACCTTCACCATACTTATAATAAACCAACATTAGCCTTCTCTTCGCAGCACCTCCAAAGGTGAACTGCGCAGAACAGTTTGAACATTGCTTAAACCAATCATTAATACCAAAAGCGTAATACCTGGTAAAAAGACTAAAAACGGAATCAAGGATGGTACAAAGGGTTCTTTAAAAACGAATAGCGCTAAACAGAGGCTGCTTAACAAAGCCAACAAGATACCAACTAAACTTCCTAGTAGTCCTAAAAACACATATTCCAAAGCGGTAATTTTCAAAATCTGAGTGTTTTTCGCACCTAAAGTTCGCAGTAAGACACTTTCCTTAATCCGCTGGTATTTGCTTGTTCGTACAGAACCTATCAAAACAATGATGCCTGTAAGAATACTAAAGAAAGCCATAAAATTGATGATCCAAGAAATCTTATCTAGAATATCTTCCAAAATGGTATACACCTGTCGTAAATCTATCACCGACACATTGGGGAATTGAGCCACTAAGGCGCGCTGTATTTGTGCTGAAGCTTCTTCATTGGGCACTGCTGTGGTGATCACATTAAACTGAGGGGCTTTCTCTAAAACGCCCTTGGGAAATACAATACTAAAATTAAGTTGGATTTGTCCCCAGTCTACTTTACGAATACTACCTACCGTGGTTTCCATAAGCACACCTTGCACGTTAAAAACAATGGTATCGCCAATGCCTACTTTAGCATCTGAAGCAAGGTTATCAGAAATAGAAATCTCCACAGATTCTCCAGGTTTCAACTCTGGGATCCACTGCCCTTCTATAATCTCTTCTGAAGCAATCAAGGTATCTCGATAGGTAGTTCTGAACTCGTGATTTAAAATCCAACCACGAACTTCACGGGTTGAATCCTGCCGAATCTCATTTATCAACTGACCTTTCAGTTGGTGCATACGCATGGTTACCAACGGAATGTTGTCAAGAACAGGCAGATCATTACTGACAAGTAGCTGTTCAACAGCATCCCGTTGATCCGTTTGTACATCTAAAATGATCATATTGGTGTTTTCTACCGACTGCTCTATATCTGTTTTTGCTAATAAAATATCTTTCGTAAAATATAAGGTGCTGATCAAAAATGTCCCTAAACCAATAACCACCACTAATACGACCGTCTGATTATTTGGCCTAAATAAGTTTAAAAGACTTTGTCTTGAGGTAAATCCCCAACGTTTTGGGAAGTAAGTTCTTATGAGTTGCATACACAACAAAGCAGTCCCGGCTAAAACAGCAAACGTAAATAGCGTAGCACCTACAAAACTTAAGGCATAAAGCGCATCCTCTAGCAACCAGAATGAAAATAAAAACAGAAATACTAGTATAGCTGCAAATACAAAAAATCGCACTTTTAAAGGCCCTTGAGAAGCTTTTTCATTAACACGTAACACTTCTAAGGGCGAGACATACCAAGTTCTAATCAATGGTAAAAGCGCAAATAACACCGACATCAACAACCCTAGAAAAACACCTATAAGTATGGGTTGTAAGGAGATACTTATTTCAACGGTAAACGGAAGGAACTCTTGTAAAATATAAGGAAATAAAACCTGTAGTCCCACACCTATAAGCGACCCTACCAAACCACCAGCTACCCCAATCCCTGCTATTTGAATAAGGAAAATAAGAAAGCTTTGCCTTCTAGATGCCCCCATACATTTTAAAACAGCTATAGATCTCAGCTTTTCTTTGATATAAATATGAACAGAACTAGCAATACCTATACAGCCTAAAAGCAATGCAATAAAGGCTGCTAGAAACAAGAATTTGCCTACGTTTTCATAACTCCTTCCCAAACGTTCACTAGTACTGGTATGCGTGTCTAAATCTGAATTTTCTGCATCCAGCATGGGATCGATTTTCTTCTCAAACTGACTTAAATTTAACGTATCTGAAGCTTTGTAAAAGAATTGATATTCCTTGCGACTGCCAAATTGCAGGAGTTCTGTGCTTTCCACAAACCTATTCGGGATGATCACTGGGGGAGCTACAGAAGTTGAAATAGCCGTAGACCCTGGAATGGCCTTTAAAGCCCCTGCAATAGGAAGGGTGAGTTGGCCCACTTTTATAGAATCTCCAGGTTTGATGTCAAACTGAAGCATTAAAGTCGCATCGACTAATGCACCTCCGTTATTTTGGTAAGTACTTGCCGCTGAAGCTGGCTCCGTATCTATGGTGCCATAAAAAGGAAAATCTCCTTTTAAAGCACGCACTTTTACCAGTTTGGTGCCCCCACTTTTAGGAAAGGCAATCATGGACACAAAGTTGACTTCAGATGCATCTGGCTTTAGGGAGTCAATGATGGCTTGCGCACGCTCCGTAGGCTGTTTCCTACTATCGATAATGTAATCGGCACCCATTAAAGCTTTAGACTGGAGCTGAATATTGTCTTTAAGATTGGTACTGAATAATTGTATGGAAACTACTGCTGCTATACCTAAAATGATAGAAGCCATAAATAAAAGCAGGCGCACTCTACTCGCTTTGGCATCACGCCATGCCATTTTAAATAGCCATTTTGTATTTTGATTCATAAGAAGAGGTAATGAATTTACAGCACTTCTGTGCGTTGATTGGTTAAAATTTGACCGCCTTTCAGACGCAATATCTGCTGGGTTCGGTTGGCTAATTCTAAATCATGCGAGATAATCACTAGCGTTGTTCCAGCTTCTTTATTTAAATCAAATAATAGTTGAATTACTTTTTCTCCTGTTTCTTCATCCAAGTTTCCTGTAGGCTCATCTGCAAATAGAATAGAAGGTGCATTAGCAAAAGCTCTGGCTAAAGCTACACGTTGCTGTTCTCCACCTGATAGTTGAGAAGGATAATGATCTGAACGGTCAGCTAAGCCCACTTTCTCTAATAAAGCCATACTCTTTTTGGTTGCGGCTTTATCCCCTTGTAGCTCTAAGGGTACACTCACATTTTCTAAAGCGGTAAGGGTGGGCAATAATTGAAAGTTCTGAAAAATAAAACCCACTTCCTTATTGCGTAACTGAGCCCTTTGGTCTTCATTTAAATGACTTAAATCTTGACCACATAACTCCACACTTCCTGTATTTGGATTATCTAGCCCTGCACACAAGCCCAACAAGGTTGTTTTTCCACTTCCTGAAGGTCCTACAATAGAAAAGCTTTGTCCTTTTTCTACCTCAAAAGAGATATTTTGCAGTACCGTTAATTCTTTATGACCACTGGAATAAGTCTTTCCTAACCCAGTAATCTTCAATATCTTTGGCATATAAATTTTAATTAAAATGACAACTTATGTCAAAGGGTCAAAGTAAACAATTGAATCTAAATTTACCAACTTCAGCTATGCAGAAACTCTTAAGGCTTTGTTATATTATTCCTTTGATTATTATCTTGAGTTGTGGAAATGATAAAAATAAAAATACCACAGTAGAAGAAACAGCAACACAACAAACTCAACCCTCCCAACTCGTTGAGGCATCAGAGAATAATACGGGAACCATTTTGTGCTTTGGAGATAGTATTACAGCTGGCTATGGATTAGAGGATAGCAATGATGCGTTTCCTGCTGTATTACAAGAAAAAATTGACTCTTTGAATTTAAATTATACAGTCATTAATTCAGGCTTAAGTGGAGAAACAACGGCCGGTGGTAAAAGCCGAATTGATTGGACCTTAAATCAAGATATTGATATTTTTCTCTTGGAACTTGGAGCAAATGATGGTTTACGTGGAGTCCCTTTATCTGAAACACGTACTAATCTTCAGGCGATCATAAATACGGTGGAGAAAAAAAGCCCTAGTACTAAGATTATTCTCGCTGGCATGCAACTGCCACCCAACATGGGACAAGAGTACACCACTGAATTTAGAGAACTCTACGTTCAAATAGCAGAAGCTAATAACCTGACCTTTATTCCATTCATCTTAAAAGATGTTGCCGGAATTGCAGCACTCAATCAGAGTGACGGCATACACCCAACAGTTCAAGGTCATCAAATAGTCGCTCAAACAGTTTGGGAAGTATTGGAGCCTATACTAAAGGAAGTTCATAATTGATCTTAAAGCTACCACAGCTCCATGGATAACTGCTTTGCTTAGCGCATATATTTCTAAGCAAATTATACTTTGCAAATTCACCATCATCTTCCGTTGTTAACCAATTGATTTATACATACTCAAGAGGTATAAACAATACGTTTTGAAAATAAAGCCTCCATTATTCTAATTGGATCAGCAGGATAATTTAAGAAATAAAACTCTAATTAAATTATGGGCTAGATATAGCAATGAATTGCCTACCCTGGAGAATAATGATGGATATTTTTGATTTATGTAGTTCCGTGTTCAACTAAATAATCCTAACAAACTACTAAAACCTTCAAGGTTTCAGTTTTAGGTTTTATATTTAAGGCTTCAACAAAAACTAATATGAAACATATTTTTCTCTTTGCCTTGTGCTTTATTTCTGCACAAGCATTCTCCCAAAAACTAGATCTTGAATTAGTCAAAAACTTAGAACCTAGAAATATAGGCCCCGGAGGTATGTCTGGACGTGTTACTTCTATCGATGTGGTTCATGATAATCCAGAAATTATTTATGCTGGTACTGCCAGTGGTGGATTGTGGAACTCTCAAAATGGTGGAATCACTTGGGAACCTATTTTTGAAAAAGAAGCCACTGCATCTGTAGGCGCAGTAGCGGTACAACAGTCCAACCCTAGTGTAATTTGGGTAGGAACCGGAGAAGGAAATCCGCGTAATTCATTAAATGGTGGCGCCGGAATCTATAAATCTCTTGATGGTGGTAAAAACTGGAAATTGATGGGACTAGAAAAAACACGCAATATACATCGTGTGATCATAGACCCTACCAATCCAGATATCGTCTACGCAGCAGCTATAGGCTCTCCATGGGGAGTTCATCCAGAACGAGGTGTTTTTAAAACCACTGATGGCGGTAAAACATGGAAGAAAATATTATACACCAACGATAAGTCTGGTGCGGCAGATCTTGTGATGGATCCTGAAAATCCTAATAAACTCATTGCAGCGATGTGGGAACACAAACGCGACCCGTGGTTTTTTAAATCTGGTGGTGAAGGTTCAGGAATGTACATTACTTATGACGGTGGAGAAAACTGGAAAAAAGTAACCGATAAAGAAGGATTACCTGAAGGAGAGTTAGGACGTATAGGAATTGCTATTGCACCCAGCAATCCTAAAGTCATCTATGCACTGGTAGAAGCAAAGAAAAATGCCTTGTATAAATCTACGGATGGCGGATTCAAGTGGGACAAAATAAATGATAAAAGTGGGATCGGTAACAGACCTTTTTATTACTCAGAGATTTATGTAGACTCTCAGAATGAAAATCGCCTCTATTCCGTATTTACTTACATCAACGTTTCTGATGATGGCGGTAAGAATTTTACACAACTCATGCCTGCTTACGGAGCAAACAATGGTGTTCACCCAGATCATCATGCTTGGTACATACACCCTAAAAATGGGAAATTCATGATCGATGGTAACGATGGTGGTTTAAACATTACTCGTGATCGTGGAAAGACTTGGAGGTTTATAGGCAACCTGCCTGTTGCTCAATTTTACCATATTAATGTAGATATGGAAATACCCTATAACGTTTATGGTGGTATGCAAGATAATGGAAGCTGGCGCGGTCCTGCTTATGTATGGAGAGCCCAAGGAATAAGAAACAGTTACTGGCAGGAGATTAGTTTTGGCGATGGATTTGACGTCATCCCAGACCCTGATAACAACCGATTTGGTTATTCTATGAGTCAGCAAGGCTCGGTACAACGCTATGACTGGCAAACTGGTAATAACTACAGTGTACAACCCACGCATCCAGATGCTGATGTAGAACTGCGTTTCAATTGGAATGCAGCGATCCAAATGGATCCTTTTGATGCTTCAACTTTGTATTTTGGAAGTCAGTTTGTACATAAATCAACAGACAAAGGGTTAACATGGAAAGTGATTTCTCCAGACTTGACCACTAACGATCCTGAAAAACAAAAACAATCTGAATCTGGCGGACTCACCATGGATGCTACAGGTGCTGAAAACCATACCACCATTCTCGTTATTGAACCTAGTGCCGTAGAAAAAGACGTGTTGTACGCAGCCTCTGATGATGGTTTAGTACACATTACTAAAAACGGAGGTGATAACTGGGAGGATATTACTAAAGGATTAAAGGGATTGCCTAAAGGGAGCTGGATTACTCAAATAAAGGCTTCTAAAACTAAAAAAGGACAGGCTTTACTAGTGGCTAACGACTACCGCAGGTTCAATTTTGAGCCTTATGCCTACCGCACCACCAACTACGGTAAGAGTTGGACACGTATCGTAGACCAAGACGACGTGATCAGTTATGCGCTTAGTATTATTGAACATCCAGAAGAAAACAACCTGATGTTTCTTGGAACTGACGATGGCCTTTATGTAAGTATAGATGCTGGAGACAATTGGACCAAATACACCAACGGATTCCCAACGGTTTCTGTAAAAGACTTAGTGATACATCCACGTGAGGACGATTTGATTATTGGAACTTTTGGAAGAGCTGCTTGGGTGTTAGATGATTTGGAGCCTTTTACCGCTTTCGCGAAAGCGAAACAAAGAAAAGCCATCGAGTTATACGAGCCACCTACTGCCTATTTTGCCCGATATCAGCAGCCTACAGGAAGCAGATTTGGTGCAGATGCTATGTTTCATGGAGAAAATCGCAGCAGCCCAAATGGACAATTTAAATACTTTTTTGACAAAGACTTGAAAGCCAAAACAGATACCATCAAATCTGATTCTCTTTTCTTAAAAATCTATAAAGGAGACCAATTGATCAGAACATTATCTGATAAGGTGCCAAAGGAAAAAGGAATCAACACTTGGACGTGGAGGCTGGATGAAAAAGGAATTGATTATCCATCTAGAAGTGTAAGAGATTCTAAAAGAGAACCAGGCGGTAAAGATGTGCTCCCTGGAACTTATAGAGCGGTATTGCATTATGGACAAATGACCAGTGAGCAAATGATCGAAGTAAAAGAAGATCCGCGTATCGATGAATTCACAATGGCCCACCTTAAAGAAAAGCGAGCGGCACAAGATCAGTTGCAATCTTTGATGAGCGATGTGGAAGCAGTGACTTCGCAACTGACTAAAAACAAGGAAACAGCCGGTAGCTTTAAAAAGCTACTTAAAAGTCAAGATGAAAAAGCTTTTAAAGAACAGATTAAAGCCACCGATTCTATTGTAAAACAAATCGAAAAACTACAGAACAAATACTTCGGCACACCAGATGAACGTCAGGGAATCACTCGCAATCCTGAAGTAACAGTAATGAATCGTGTTTACGAAGCTTCTAGCTATATAGGAAGCCGTCAGGGAGCACAAACCACTACCGAAGAACAATTGTACAATCAAGCAGCAGTTCTCGCAAGAGAGGTCAATACTGAAACTAAGAACTTCTTAGAAAAAGAGTGGAACGCTTTTGTTACAGAAATGAAACTGGTAACTATTGATATGTTTGAGGACTAAGTTTTGAGTCTTTGAGTTTGTGAATTATAAGTCATGAACTTTTTCTCTATAAAGGGGCGCTATTCATAGCGCCCCTTTTTGTTAGACCTAAATTAAAACCACCATATGGAAGCGCTCCTAGGACTCCTCGCTTTACTTTTCAAAATAGCAATTCAAGATGGTTGTTGGTGTTTGTAGCAAATTAAAATTTTATCTAATCTCTCAAAAACTCACCAACTCAACAACTCTCGAACTAACTACTCACGTCATTCAATCCTAATTTATTATCCAGTAAATCGTCAAAAACATTGCTGTTAGGTCGTACGAAATCTGCATCATCTATAGTACCGTCTGGAGCGATTAAAATGAATCTAGGAATACCATCGATGTTATAAAGCTCGCCAAAGGTATTGATGTCTTTAGGTCGTAATTGTAATATTTCTTTATTCATTTCGGTAAGATCTTCTAACCAGTCCTTTTTCTTTATATCCATGTTCATGCTTACAAAAACTATATTTTCCTTTCTGTACTTGATCATCTTCTTTACATAATAGGGTTCTTGAAACTTGCATGGGCCACACCAACTCGCCCAAGAATCTATAAGCACATATTTACCTTTAAAGTCGGCTAGCGCATATTGTTTACCATCTTTATCATAGGAAATAAAGTCTAGAGCTTTCTGTCCACGGCTTAATTTATTAAGAGACTTACGCGTATCATCTAGGATCTTACTGTAGGAGTCGTTAGTTAAAGCACCCGAGTATTGATTGTAAACAGAGTCTCTATATGCGATCTTTTTTGCCTCGCCTAATTGAGTTTTAATTTCTGTAAATAACATCTTATTCTTAAAAATCCCTTCCTCTAGATCGGCTATTAATTCCAGCTTGCTGGTATCGTTTTCAATAGCTTCTTTGTTGGAGTCTACTAAATGATTTTTTATAAAGTCAAAGTACAATGGATCACTTAATAAGGCATCATCGGTATAGCTCACGCTATTTAATAATTCGTTCATATCAGATGACAGCACTATTGGTATTTCTGGATTATAAATGGCTTTTTTCTTTAAATAGCTGTTCCATTTATTGATGTGCTTAACGGCAATTAATTTTTTAGATCGGCCCAGATAATCTTCTCTAGCTTTGATATGATCTACAGATATATTGCTTTTTAACTCGCTCAAATCTTCCTCATATTCATTGTAAATCTCTTTCATATAATACTCCACTTTCTCAAGAGATGAATTATTTTCTAGTTGATAACTCACATAACTAAAACCAGTCGTACCATAAAATATTTGCTGTTTGTTTTCTGAAATTCTTGTCCCTAAAACGGAGACTCTAGCATCCTTACCGTACAAGGTTTCTTTTAATTGTATGCTATCGTTAGCCCCCATAAATATATTTGTTCCATTATATTTATCAAACTGTACATTATAAAACTGAGGCGTCAATTCTTCTTTAAATTCATACCTAAACTCATTGTTTACAACGGGAATTACGGCCATGGTATCTTGAGTCATGATGTCCCTGATATAAACCTTATTAAAGTTCTTGTCTGAACTAATCGTTCCTTTAACGACCGTTTTGTCAAATGCCTCTAAAGTTTTAGGAGTGATTAAATAATAAGCCAGTCCCGAGCAAACGGCTAGAATAAGTAGCGACGTAATTGCTCTAGGTACCGCTTTGGCGAAAGCGGAATAAAAACCTTTAAATCGATACCAATTATAACCTACAAACAGAAAAAAGACGGTGTAAAGCATACTCAGCAACTCCGCAGGAAGAAAAAATGATCCTATTAATCCGCCTGTAGGATTCGTGCCTGAAACAAATAGAAAATTATTTGGATACCATCTCAAATCTATTTGAAAAGAAGACAGAAATAGTTGCGCCAGTAACATGGCAAAACCAATAACCAATGACCAAATAAATCCAGAAATAACAACAGAAAGTGCATACTGAAAAGCTAAAATAGCCAACGAGGCAACAAAGACTCTAAAACTAGCATATGCTATCTCTGACAGCGGCAAACTCATATCATAGGATTCATGAACATTTGAAAATGTATGGTACAACCACGCAAAAAACAGACTAGCAACGGTGTAAAGTAATATGGTTAAGAACACATTAAAACAAAGAATCAAAAACTTGGAGAAATAAATAGACGACTTTGAAATGGGTTGTATTTCCATAAGCTGCCAGCCTTTATTTTTATGATCTATTTGTGCTATTTTACTCGCTGTAATAATGATTAAAAGCGGTAAAAAGAACCCTGTTAATCCAACAAGTGGATTTTTGTAAAAATCAAAATAGAAGTTGGTATCAACTATTTGATCATTGTACATATCAGCTGATATGATTTGAACAGTGAAATATAATAAGGGCATGATTAAGGCCAGAATAAATCCTAGGGTAAAGATTCCTGACCTTTTGATCTTGATGCGTTCTGTTTGAAGTGCGATTTTAAAATTTTCTAACATGATCCTTTATTTAGTAAGTGATAAAAACCAATTCTCTAATCCGTCTTCGGCCTTCATTTGATAAAGAGGAATATCTTTTTCAATAGCAAACTGAGCAAATTGTGGTGTTTCTTCTTTACTATTTAAAGTTACTTGAAACTCATTTTTACTAATTAATTTAGCGTTTTTATAATGTTCCTTAACTCGTTCTAATTGAAGAGCAGCGTTGCTAGTTTGCACCGTTAAGTGATGCTTACTTGATCGTTGTGCCAGCGCATCCATAGTTCCTTCAAATTTCAATTCTCCGTGATGAATGATCCCTACGTGGGTACACATTTTTTCTATTTCGCTTAATAAATGACTGGAAATAAAAATAGTGAGGCCTAATTCTTTATTGAGTTTTACGAGTAGCTCTCGCACTTCTGTAATTCCAGATGGATCGAGACCATTTACAGGCTCGTCTAGAAGCAATAATTCTGGATCACCCAGCAGCGTCATAGCAATAGCAAGGCGTTGTTTCATTCCTAGAGAATACTTTTTAGCTTTTAAATCTCCTTTACTTTCAAGACCTACTAATTTTAAAACTTCTGGAATACGTTTTTCTTCAATGCGTTTTAATGTAGTGATGCATTTTAAATTCTCATAGCCCGTAAGATGTAAATACAAAGCTGGAGACTCTACCAGTGCTCCTATTTTTGTAAAAATATGTGGCGTTTGATCTTCTAGTGGTTTTCCAAAAACCTTGATCTCCCCCTCATGATCTTGCAAAATATGTGTGAGCAATTGCATGGTAGTGGATTTACCAGCACCATTAGGTCCTAAAAAACCATAAATGCTTCCTTGGGAAACATTTAAATTGATGTTTTTAAGAATAGGATGATTTTTGGAATACGAAAAACTTAGATTTTTAATTTCTATGATAGATGCTGTCATGGATGGTTGATAAGCTAATGCGACTTCTTTTTAGTCAAGTATTTTGTAACCCGAAGATAATTAAAAACAGCGCACCAATTATAAGACTCACCTGTTGAAAAGCTCAAAAACTCATCTCCTAATCCTCTAACAGACTAATCTACAAAAGTAAACAGATACAAATCTTCTACTTTCTTTCTAGCCCAGTCGGTTTTTCTTAGAAATTTCAAACTGGATTTGATACCTGGATTGGAGTTAAAAGAATTGATTCTGATGCGATCCCCCATTTCGTCCCAACCGTAATGATCGACTAATTTTTCTAACATATAAGAAAGTTTGACACCGTGCAATGGGTTGTTCACTTGCTTTTTGATCTCCTTTTCTTTGATCTCTATTAGAATCATTTCCTGATCAGATAAGGGTGCATCCACAGGTAATAAATCTACTTGAGTGGTGTTTCCTTTTAAAAACGACTTGCTTACTGCTACGTGATGTATGCTGTTTTCAAAATCGGCGGTAAGAACAGCTATTTTTTGATCGTTTAAGAATTCTTGGAATTCATGAACGGTTTTTTCATCTGGCAACAAAGCACCTGTAAAGGAAGTGTTCCAATCTCCTGCATAACACAGGGCACCTTCTATTCTAACAAGGTCTTCTTTTTGTTCTACATAGTCCGATTCAAAGAGCTCTTGTTTGGCACCTATGATGGTTCCATAAACATTTAAATTACCTAAAGGGGTCTCTATCATTTGGCAAACACTGGTGTAATCATCAAAAGTGTTTACTTTATTTTTAAAGGGGTATTTGGTATATATACTCACTCTGTTTTCTCCTTCTTGATAGTCGATACCATCGTGTCTCAACGGCATTTCTAAAGTCGAAATTCTTTTATACGCGCCTCCTAAATAAAAAGCTAGCTTTGTATTGGTAAGAATAACGATATCGGCATCTTGCTCCAAGACCTTTTGCTTGCGAGAGTTGTTGATGTCGTTATCTAGATCGCCTTCCAGATGACGTAGATTCCAGCTTAATATTTTCATAGGTTTTGGTAATTGGTATTAAATGTACATGCTAATGATAGTAAACAATAGGAACAAACACTCTTTATATTATTGAACAATAATTACTATAAAGTCTTAGATCTTTCAGCGACTTGTACTAAGGTGCACTGCTGTGTTTGGTGCAAGGCTTATAAGCTAAGCGGTTTTATTCTTTACCCAGGGCACTTCAATTCTATTTCAAAGGTGTTTTACGAGATTGACCATTAGTTATCGTATTCCATAAAATCTATGGACTCCATAACAGCATTAGAATTACCATCTTTATCGATTCTTACGATAAAAAAATGATCGTAATCCGTTTCTTCTAGGTCTTTATAAACACGATCGCTTTGAAGTTCATTTGCATACGCATTAATTGTATTGCTATGGCCATAAACCGCTACCGTTTTACCTCTATAGGTTTCTAAAAGAGAGGTGCCAGTTACTTTTCTTACATCGTAGATTTCTATATCTAGATTCTTTGCTTTGGCAAGCGGCGCTGCTGTGGCATTAGTTCTTTTAAAGTCAGAAGAGATCACGTGATCTAGGTCTTTTAAAAAGAAATAATTCACCCATTGCTCTGCCCTTTTCTTTCCTTTTTCTGTCAATTCGGGATCGCTACCTTGATCGGCAGCCTTCTCTGCGTGACGTATAAAATAAAAGGTCGTTAAGTTTTCTTTTGCCTTTTCCTCAGGTGTTTTATCTGTATTAGAATTAAAACAAGAAACCAAGGCTAAGGAGAGTATAAAAAATATTTTTTTCATGATGCATAGATCTATAGCGGTAAAAGTAAAGAATCCAACTCTATTCTATAATAATTAGTTCTATTAATAGCGCTGTGATAAAAAGTCTTTATTTTTAAGCAAAACTAGGTTTATGAGCTTTGAAAAGATCAATTTTAAAAACGCCCAAGGCTATGAACTGAGCGGTAGACTTGAATTACCCGCCGACAGGCTGCCCCATAATTATGCTGTTTTTGCACATTGTTTTACTTGTAGTAAAAACTTCAGTGCTACTAAAAATATATCTCGCGCTTTAACGAATGCTGGATTCGGTGTGTTGCGTTTTGACTTTACAGGTTTAGGGGATTCCAGTGGTGATTTTGCAGACACTAATTTCTCCGGAAATGTAGATGACCTTTTGGCTGCTGTGGACTATCTAAAAACGAGCTATAAAGCTCCTACATTATTAATAGGTCATAGCTTAGGAGGTGCTGCTGTTATATACGCTTCCGCGAAAGCGAGTTCCATAAAAGCAGTAGCCACCATAGGAGCTCCCAGTGATACTAAACATGTGCGCCATTTGTTTGGAGATCAAATCGAAGCCATAACCAAAAACGGAGAAGCTGTCGTACAGTTGAGTGGCAGGCCATTTAAAATCAAAGAACAGTTCTTGAAAGACCTTAACGAACAAGAAGTCACAGCCACCTTAAAAGAACTGAGAAAACCCATTTTGATTGCCCACTCTCCCCAAGATAAAACAGTAGGAATAGCACATGCCGAAAAATTATATCAGGCGGCAATGCACCCTAAAAGTTTTATCAGTCTGGACGGAGCAGACCATCTTTTAATGGATAAAGCCGACTCTATATACATAGGAGAAGTAATTGCCAGTTGGGCTTCTCGATATGTGGAGCAGGTTAACGATAGTAGCTTTAAAACTGAGAATCAAGTAGCTGCAAGTCTCGATCGTGATGCAGCCTTTACGACTCAAATAGTAGCAGGAAGGCATTACTTTACCGCAGATGAGCCAGAAAGTGCAGGCGGTAATGATTTTGGCCCTACACCATACGAGTTGCTTTCTAGCAGCCTGGCAGCATGTACGGTAATGACTATACAGATGTATGCCAAGCGAAAGCAATGGAACATAGAAAATGTAGAATGTCACGTAAACTATGACAAACAACATGCTTTTGATTGTGAAAATTGTGAACTAGAAACTGCTAAAATTGACACTTTTACTAGAGAGATAAAGTTAACTGGTGATCTAGACGAAAAGCAGATCAAAAGAATATTACAAATAGCAGATAAATGCCCTGTGCACAAAACCCTGCACTCAGAGAACCAAGTGATTACAAAATTGATTAATTAATGGTATTTGAATTTGACACTTCTGTAGGCAGCAGTGGCTTTACGGGAGCTGTTCTTATTCCAGAAGATATTGCTGGACAGCTAGCTTTGGACAAAATTAAAAGAGTGGTCGCACAAATAAGCTCTGGAAAAAACAACCTGAATTTATATGCAGGAATTACAAAGAGGCACGGCAGCGTTTACCTGATGTTTTCAAAGGCCAATCAAAAGAAACTAGACGTGTCTACTGGAGATTCTTTAAATGTGATCATGCAAGAAGACACGAGTAAATATCAAGCTCCTATGACAGAAGAACTGGAAGCTGTTCTGCTAAGTGATTACGAGGCTTATGAGTTTTTTGAAAACTTACTTCCAGGCAAACAACGCAACATCATTTTTATGATTTACAACCAAAAAGATTCTCAAAAAAGGTTTGATACCGCATTGAATGCAATGGAAAATTTAAAAATGGGAAATCACAATCCTATGAAATTTGACAAACTCTTGTGATAAAGAACTCCTATATATTCTTACATTTAACATGAATTATAACTTTAAATAACCAAAAAATGAAAAAATTAATAACAGGAATCTTTGCTTTGTGCTTGACTCTAAGCATATCATCATGCAAAGAAGCTAAAGAAACAGATCAACTTACCGATGAGACAGAAACATCTCATGAAGATGGAATGGATCATGAGGATGGAATGGATCATGATGACCATACCATGGCCGATGGTAGCATGATGATGGGTAAAGCAGTTGCGGTACCTATGTCTTCAAAAAGTGGAAGTAACGTAAGTGGAGTGATTGAGTTCATGCAAACAGAAGAAGGTGTTACTATGAATGTAGCTCTTGAAGGCTTAACTCAAGGTACACACGCGATACACATACATCAAAATGGAGATTGTAGTTCTGAAGATGGTAAAAGCGCTGGTGGACATTGGGATCCAACAATGGAAGATCACGGAAAATGGGGAGAAAAAATGTATCATTCTGGTGATATAGGAAACTTAGAAGTATCAGAAGATGGAAAAGCATCATTAGAATTTACAACAGATAAATGGTGTATTGGTTGTGATGATGAAATGAAAAACATCATTGGAAAAGGAGTTATAGTGCACGCTAGTGCCGATGACTTTAAGTCTCAACCTAGTGGAGCTGCTGGTGCTCGCGTAGCTTGTGGAGTAATTGAGTAGTTTCAACTAATATTATAAGTAAAGTCTGCGAGTAGCTACTCGCAGACTTTTTTTTATTTGCATCTTTAACACTTAACTAAAAATTAATGAGTGCACCACCTGATTTACGACAAGGCTTTTTTTTACTTGGGTCTCAATCATATCGAGCAATGCTTCGATTGATTATCTAAGATCTAAAAGACAGTTTAAAAAACTTTAATAGTGATCATTTAGATACGGCAACAAATGCTATGTTAAAACCTTGCCAACGCTTTACAAAATAAGATATAATCTTAGAAACCTACCTCTCTAGCCATATCCTGAACTCCTTAACTCGCTCTCTACTAACGATTAAATCCAGTTCTTTAAAAGAATTTATTTTTACTTGAATTCTTGAGTTTGTATAAGAAACCATATCATCAATAGCATTGATATTAATGATCGCTTGTCTAGAGATGCGGAAAAACTGCTTTGGATCCAGTTCTTCCATCAATGATTCCAGTTTAGAATCGATCAAATAATTTCTGCCATTTTCTAGATTTAAGTAGGTTCCTTTATTCTCTGAATAGAATAACTGTATCGCATCGGTATGAAATAGTTTAAGGTGCTCTCCTACTTTAGCCGTATACCGACTTTTATAATTGTGCGTTATCGGATTGCCTAGTAATTTAGCCACTTCATTAAAATCTATAAATTGTTTTTTCTCGCTTTCGCGAAAGCGAGCTTCAAATCTGTCCACTGCTGCCTTCAACTCCTCTTCATCAATAGGTTTTAAAAGATAGTCAATGCTGTTTAACTTAAAGGCCTTTAATGCATACTCATCATAGGCTGTGGTAAATATGATGGCACTGTCCACCGGTACTTGGTCAAAAATTTCAAAAGAAAGACCATCACTCAACTGTATGTCTAAGAAAATCAAATCTGGTGCTGGGTGATGGAGCAAGTATTCTACAGACTCCTGTACCGAATGCAACATCACCTCTGGAGTGATATTTAAAACTTCCAACATGCGATTTAATCTCCTAGCAGAGGGCTTTTCATCCTCAATGATCAGGGCTCTCATATTAATCTTCTTTTTCTAAAAGTTCTTGAATCTTACGCTTTTCCCAGTCTTTGCCTGTAAATGGATTGGAGCTAAAAGTACCTATGGCATGTCCTATGAGACCTATTCCCCAGCTACCTAAAGGAAATAGAAACCAAGCCACATCCCACTCATTTTGATAATAGTTAAGGGATGCAATTCCTGAGTTTACGATGATATAAACAAAAAGGTGGTTGTAAAAAGATCTTATTTGTTCCACTCTAGCCTTAGCTCTCGTGTAACGTTCCTGATGTGTTTCTGAAGTGCTCATATTAGAAATTTTTATCGTTCATTAATTGATCAATCTTGCGATCTTCCCATCCCTTGCCTAAAAATGCGTTCTTTTCATAAGTCCGCAGGTATTTAAATAACAAACCTATACTCATTCCTATAGCTGGGAAAATCGCCCATGGAAAATCTGAAGTGAAATAATTGATAGCAGCGAGAAATAAAATAATTCCTATGGTCCTCAACACATCATCATAATAATCTTTGATGATTTTAACGCGTTCTTTTGCTTTGACTAATTTAATATCTTCTACCGCAGTCATTTCTTCTTTATTTGAGGTTACTGTTTCTGGAACGTTAGTTAAAATGGGTATTTGTACTTTAAAGTGTGTCTCATCTTCGGCAATGCTTATTTTACGGTCGGTGAGCAATTGATAACGAGACGCAATGTTTTGAAGTCCTACGCCACTACTGCTGCTTGCAACTTGCTTTTTTTGTAAATTATTCTCTACAATCAGTTGATTTCCTTCTTCATAAACACGAAGCTTTAATGGTTTGTTATCACTCACTATATTGTGTTTTACAGCATTTTCCAGCAACAATTGTAATGATAAGGGTACCACTTGGGCGTCTTTAATATGGCTCTTTTCTGGGATGTCTATTTCAATACTGTCTTCAAAACGCGTCTTAAGCAATCCCACATAAGCTCGTGCAAAGTTTAATTCTTCCTCTACAGAGACCAATTCCTTATTGCGTTGTTCTAATACATATCTATATACCTTAGAAAGTGATGTGGTAAATTTGGTAGCTGCTTTTGGATTCTCTTCTATCAAGGAAACCAGAACATTCAGACTGTTAAACAAAAAATGTGGGTCCAGCTGATTTTTTAAAGCGTCAAACTGAGCTGTTGCAGACCTAGCGATTACTTTTTGCTCATTTACTTTTCTTGCCTGTAATTCTTTATAAAAATAAAAAGCATGAAAAATAACAGACATGAACATGGTAAATGTGAACCCAAATAAATACCAATCTAACTTTTGCTGTTCAAAAAAGGCTGACACAGTTTGTCCAAAATAAAATACCCTCAAAGAAAACAACACTACAAAAAGGGTGATCATAGTAACCACTACACTACCTATTGCTCCTAATAACAGGCGTTTCATTCCGTTTTCAGTCCATGTATAGAATCGTCCTAAAAAATCAAAAAAGCCAAAGTTTACAGTGGTTATGCAAATGCTGAAGACATAGTTAATCAGGTAAGCCTCTATCTCATCAGGCCATGAATTAAGCCTTCCTGCACTTACCAAGTTGATCACGCTAATCAACAAAGCTATTAAAGCAGATACCCATATAAGTTTAAAAATCTTTTTAAGGAACATGTAGTTTTCTTTGATTGACCTAAAAGTAATTGATTCCTTTAGAACACTCCAAAGATGGGATATGAAATAAGAAGCGCCGATTTTAAGTGACTCAATTGTAGAAAAAGCCTACTGAACTGTTGTCCTCTATTATAAAGTTCTTTAATGATCTAGATATTAAAAGTGCCTTTTGATCACTAGCATTAGAATTGACGTTACTTTTGATGTATAACTCGTTTTCATGATCTACTTCATCATACCTCTCTTAGCAGCGGTTGTCCTTTATTTTTTAGTTTTTAAAAAGGATGCTCCCAAAAGGTTTACCGACCAGCCCCAATGGCATGAGCCTTTATTAACGCACGTTTCTTTTTATAAAAAATTAAATGATCAAGAACAAAAAGTATTTCGTCAACGCATGTCTGGATTTCTAAATGAAACCTATGTGGATGCCGTAGGTTTTGAACTGGAAGAATTAGACAAGCTTCTGGTAGCAGCAAGTGCCGTGATACCTGTTTTTAGATTTAAAGAATGGAGTTATAACAACCTAAGTGGCGTGATTATCTATCCTGAAAACTTTAATGAAAACTTGGGCTATGCAGACCATCACTCAGACCGCATGATAAGCGGCTTAGTCGGCACTGGACGTTTTGAAAAACAAATGATTCTTTCTAGAACAGCTTTATACCAAGGTTTTAAAAATGATACTGATAAACTCAATACCAGCATTCATGAATTTGTTCACTTACTGGATAAAATAGATGGACAGACCAATGGACTTCCAGAAGCTTTCCTTGACAAATCCTATATCCTACCTTGGATGAATCTCATGCACCAAGAAATGGAAGCTATCAATAACGATAAGTCTGATATCAGGTCCTACGCTGCCACAAATCAAGCAGAATTCTTTGCTGTGACCTCAGAATACTTCTTTTCTAGACCTCAATTAATGAAAAGAAAGCACCCGGAGTTATATAAGATGTTAGAACTGTGTTTTAATCCGCAGCTGAAGAAAATCGTATAACTCTATTGTTTATAGTAGATTATTAACGCTAGGATAACCTTATAATGAACCCGACATCTTACCTTCGTTTAAAAAAACACTTATGCGCAAATTCTTATTATTTCTAGTTGTTTTATGTACCACGTTTCACGCCTATGCTGACGATTGGGGGAAAACAGGCCATAGAACTACCGGTGCTATTGCAGAGCAGTACCTGACTAAAAAAGCCAGAAAAGCTATTGAAAAATTACTGGATGGAGAATCACTTGCCCTTGTTTCTACTTATGCAGATGAGATTAAAAGTGATGCCCTATATAGAAAATATGGCCCGCAACATTATGTCAATATCCCGTTTGAAACCGATTACGATCAGCATCCTAAAAATGAACGTGGCGATATTATTCAAGCGATAGATACCTGTATAGCTACTCTGAAATCAGAGACGGCCACTAAAGAAGAAAAAGCTTTTCAATTGCGCCTATTGATTCATTTTATAGGAGATCTTCACCAGCCGCTGCACACAGGATTAAGTGAAGATAAAGGGGGGAATGATTTTCAAGTGCAATGGTTTAGAGACGGCACCAATTTACACAGTGTCTGGGACACAAAAATGATAGAAAGCTATGGTATGTCTTATACCGAACTAGCGAGTAATATGCCTTACCTCACTAGAAAACAGCGCAAAACCATGGGGAGCGGTACTCATAGAGACTGGCTAGAAGACAGTCGTGTAATGGTTAAAGACATCTATGCAAATACTGAAAAAGGAGCTGATTTAAGTTACCGCTATATGTATGAATACTTCAATAAGCTGCGTGGTCAATTACAAAAAGGAGGCGTACGTCTTGCCGCTTTATTGAATGAGGTGCTGGGATAGCAACTTCTGCGTTTCATTTTATTTTCTTAAATACAGAAGTTGAAGTGACGTCTTTTTACCTACAAAATTAAAAAAAGCTCTAGATCCACTCTAGAGCTTTTTGCTTTCTTAGTGTTTTGTTCTCTCAACACCTCAAAATCTATTACCTAGAATCAAAATAAATGCAGCGGCTGCTCTAAGAGTTTATACTAAGAAAACAACAAATCACCTCCAAGCAAGAATTTGAAAAATAATAGTAACTTTAAGTCAAATTCTGCTGAAATGAAAAATTTAAAAAAAGAAGACATCCAACAAGAAGTATTTGATTTATATGATGATTATGCGCATAACAAACTTAATCGCAGGCAATTTGTAGAAAAACTATCTTTATATGCTGTTGGTGGTTTAACGGTAGGAGCATTGGTCAGTTTTATGTCTCCTAATTATATAGACAGCTTATTAGTTCCAGCAGATGACCCCAGCTTAGATTCTTATTATATTACTTATGAATCACCTAAGGGCGGTGGAACCATAAAAGGCCTATTGTCTCGACCTAAAGATCTTAAAAAGAAACTGCCAGGCGTGATTGTGGTTCATGAAAATAGGGGGTTAAATCCCTATATTGAAGATGTAGGACGTCGCACAGCAAAAGAAAACTTCATCTCTTTAGCACCAGATGCCTTGACACCGCTTGGGGGCTACCCTGGAAATGATGATGATGGTAGAACACTGCAAAGCAAGCGAGATAGAAACGAAATGTTAAACGATTTTATAGCTGCTTACAACTACCTGAAGTCGCATGAAAATTGCGATGGTCGCGTGGGTGTGGTTGGTTTTTGTTTTGGCGGTTGGATTTCTAATATGATGGCCGTTAGACTACCTGATTTAGGAGCCGCTGTACCTTATTATGGAAGACAGCCTGATGATGAAGATGCTGCAAAAATAAAAGCTCCTTTATTACTTCAATACGGTGCATTAGACACCAGAGTAAATGCTGGATGGCCTGCTTTTGAAAAAGTACTAAAAGCAAATAACATGGAACATCAAGCTTATATTTATCCAGAAGTAAATCACGGATTTCACAATAACACGACCCCTCGTTATGATAAAGAAGCCGCTGATTTGTCTTGGGATCGAACCATCGCCTTTTTCAAAAAGTATTTGAAATAATAGTTGAATCTTATTTCCTTAAAAGAAAGGCTCAAAACATATAGAAATAATGCCTTTGGGCTTTTATTTGCTCTTAAAACTAGCACGTTTGAGATCGATATCACTCAATTTTACGAGTTTCCCTTCTTCAAACAGATCATCCAATTTGGAAAGATCTGGATCTCCTTTTTGAGATTTGAAGTTGTTGTAATCTTGTAGAATCACACCATTGATGTTTCTGCGGTTCTCGCTTTCGCGAAAGCGGTAACCACAATCTTCTTCACAGTAAGAATAAGCCATATAATCAATCATGTGGTCTTGTGTGTTGACCCAATACATAAACTCATCTTCGTGATCTTCCCCACCACCTTCTTCTTTAAAGGTAACTTGCAATTCATGATAGGCTTTTCCTTTAATCGTGTCTTCAGCAATGTATTTTACCTGAATCGCATCACCATCCAGACTATACGGAAGTTGCGCAAAATAAATTACCGAATTTAAACTTGCAGTATAACGCGTAGAAAGAGAATCTGCCAGTGGTAATTCAATGCCGTTGCTGTAACGGGAAAAACCCTTGTTATCCAACCGGTCCAAGATCGTGTCTGCTCCTATCATCAAATGACGTTCGTAGGCAAAATTCCCATTGTCGCGCTCTACGGAGTAATCAATCCCTCTAAAGTTAAAAGACAAGGTTCCCTCTGCAGCAATAGCTGTGCCGTGGGCATTCATCGCCTGATCCATTAGAGCACGAGCGTCTGGCTCATTATTGGTACAGGAAAAAAGGAAAGTGGTGATCGCGAAAAGCAGTAAAATATTCTTTTTCATTTCACAAAGATATAAGAGATTCTACTACCGATTCAAGTATATTTGATAATTATGGATTTTAAGAATAAAATAGAAATCAAGAATCGCAAAGCGCGATTTGAATACGAGATTCTTGATAAATATACCGCTGGAATAGTACTCGCAGGAACGGAGATCAAAGCCATACGATTAGGTAAGGCCAGTATTGCTGAAGGCTTTTGCGAATTCAAGAACAATGAGCTGTTCATTATCAATATGACGGTACAGGAATACTCTCATGCGACCTATTTCAACCATGCTCCCAAAGCAGAGCGCAAGTTACTATTGAATCGCAAAGAGCTCAATAAACTAGAAAAAGCAGTGGCTAACTCTGGTAACACTATTATTCCGTTAAAATTATTCGTCAATAAAAAAGGTTTTGCTAAAATAGATATCGCCTTAGCAAAAGGTAAAAAACTATTTGATAAACGCGAGACCATGAAAGATCGCGATAATAAAAAACGCCTGGATCAGATTAAAAAAATGCACCGCACTTAGATTTTTTTTATTCTACTAAAAAACACCGCATCAACTCCTTTGGTTTTCATTCTCAACTGACCCGAGATACTACACTTTCTAACCTTTGTTGGATGAGGAAGGCTGTAGTGCTGTTATTTCTATCTTAAGATGAGTTTGCTGGATTACAGATAAATTTGGAATTAGTTCATTTTGTTCCTCTTTTTTGCCTCACTAAATTTTCTGAAATGACAAGTCGTTAGTCTTTAATATTTGTACGGTTAAAGGCAAAACAAACTTGGTAACGACCTCTGTATAATGCAACTCAATAACGCAATTGAAAAACGCTCTCTATATTCAGGCAACTTTATTACATTTATAACGTCTTAACAATAGGTAATGATCATTAACACTTTCATGAACACAAGCTTTATTAATTTGCACTCCAACCTACGACCAAATGAATTTTATTACTAAAACTGCTATTGCCTTTATTATTGCTTTGCTGGTTTCCGCTTTCGCGAAAGCGCAACTCACAGGTACCTTATCTGACTCGAGCAACCAGCCTATAGCTTTTGCTTCCATCTATATCAAAGGCACTTACACGGGAACGACGACCAATCAAAATGGGAGTTACACCCTGAAATTGGCGGAATTCAAAACCTACGAGATCGTTTACCAGTCCTTAGGATACCAGCCAAAAACCATTTCTGTCGCTTTCACTAAAAATGGGCAGGTGCAAAATGTGGTACTGGAAGAAGAAATTGCCTCATTGGACACTGTGGTGGTCAATTCTAATGAAAACCCAGCAGACCGCGTCATACGTGAAGCTATTGCCAACAGAGAAGCCAACAGAAAGAAATTTTCCAGCTACAAAGCAGACTTCTACTCTCGTGGAATCTGGCGTATGGAAGATGTGCCTGAAAAATTTATGGGACAAGAAATAGGGGATCTAGAAGGATCTCTGGACTCCGTATCTCGTAGTGGTGTGATCTACTTGTCTGAAACAGTTTCTAAAATCGCCTATCAAGCACCTAATAATTTTAAGGAACGTATTATCGCTAGTAAAATATCTGGAGATGATAACGGCTTTAGCGCCAACAGTGCTGAGAGTGCTAATTTTGATTTTTACAACAACAACATAGATCTAAATAACCGCATCGTCTCTCCTATTGCAGACTATGCTTTTAGCTATTACAAATACAAGTTACTAGGTACCTTCTATGATGAGAACAAATTCTTAATCAATAAAATAGAAGTGATTTCCCGGCGTCCTAAGGATAATACTTTTAATGGAATCCTATATATCGTAGAAGATCAATGGACCATTTACGGATTGGAATTAAGCACACTAGGAGAGAACATCAACGTACCAGTCATCGAGAAGCTGACATTTAATCAAGACTTTACTTATGAGCCTAGTAGTGGCGATTGGGTAAAACGATCACAGAGTATTGATTTTAAATTTGGATTTTTTGGATTTAAAGGAAATGGGAGATTCCTGGCCAACTATAGTAATTACGATTTTAAGCCAGATTTTGATAAAAAGTCCTTTGGAGCAGAGGTATTGAGTTTTGAAAAAAGTGCCAATAAAAAAGACAGCAGTTATTGGAATCAGAAACGCCCCGTCCCACTTACCCTAGAGGAAGATAAAGAGTATGTAAAAAAAGACAGCATCGCTACAGTGCGTAACGATCCCAAATATAAAGACAGTGTAGATCGGGTCAATAATAAATTCAAGATCTTAGATCCATTAAATGGGTATACGTATAGAAACAGCAAGAAAAATGAAAGATTCAGCTATGATGGACTACTGGACTTAGGTTCCTTTAAAGGCTTTAATACCGTGCAAGGTTATGTGATAGGGACTGGACTGAGCTATTCCAAAGGATATGATGACGATTACAACCGTAGTCTTTATGTGGGCACAGCTATCAATTACGGGATCTCAGACGACCGATTGAGGTATACCTTAAACGCCAATTACAGATTCAACAGAACCAATAGAAGAACTATTTCATTAACTGCAGGGACAGAAGCGCGACAAATCAATAACTCAGAACCAATCAGCAGGCTAGAAAACACCCTTTCTAGTCTGGCCTTTGAACGTAATTTTGCCAAATTCTACGAAGTGGATTTTGCCGGAGCAAGCTTTTATGAGGAAGTCGCCAACGGGTTTTTCTTAACTGCTAGTGCTAATTATGAGAGAAGACAGCCGCTTCAAAACACTACAGATCAGGTGTGGTTTACACAAAGTGATGTGGATTATACCAGTAACAATCCTATCGCGCTAGACAACAACCGTTTTGCCTCTATAACCGAGCACGAGCTGTTTAAAGTTGGTCTAGCAGTTACTATACGTCCTGGACAGAAGTACCAGAGCTACCCAGACCAGAAATACAACATAAGCAATGAAAAATACCCAACTATTTCTTTGAGGTATGAAGGTGGTATAGGAGCAAATGACAGTCGCAATAACTTCCACCAGTTCAGTGCCAACCTCTACCAAAGCTTTGACATGGGCAACTTAGGTCGCAGCAGTTACTGGGTAAATGGCGGTACTTTTCTCAATGCAGAGGACATCTCTTTTGTGGACTACCAGCATTTTAACGGCAATAGATTGCGCTACAAGTTAGCGGCCTTGAATCCTTATGGTTTTGGCTTATTGAATTACTACGATTACAGCACCAACAGTGATTATGCACAATTTCATCTTCAACACGATTTTAAAGGGTTTGTACTGGGTAAAATCCCTGGATTGAACCAATTGAACTACGATCTGATTCTAAGCGGTAAGGCACTGTTTACAGACCGCAAACCCTATTTTGAGGCCAGTGCAGGGATTGATAACATCGGGCTGGGCAAGTTCCGACCATTTCGTGTGGATTATGTGTACAGCATGACCAGCGGTAGAAGTTATGGCGCCTTTGTGGTAGGGATTAATTTTGGGTTGTAGTATGTTGTTTTTTTCGCTTTCGCGAAAGCGAGGATAATCAGGTAAAGAATTAAAAAAAATCGAATGAATTGCAATAAATGTGGCTCAGATAAAATCATACCAGATCTAAGAATTACGGATCATGCACATGGAAATGTGGAAAAGAATTTATCCATTTATATTCAAAAAACAGATCATATCTTTTTTAATAAGCTGGAACAAGGCGAGCTTATAGCACAAATTTGTTGTGGTTGTGGTGGTGTAGAATTGACCATCAACAATACCGATGGGTTATGGGAAGCTTATAAAAAGTCAAAAGAATAAATGTACTTAGGAGAGCATGATCTTTAAACGCAACTTTTTCATCAAGAGTCCTTATTAAATCAGGTCTGTAAATTTAGGAGATATATTTATGTTGCTATCCTTATAAATCCAACCAACTGCCGCATCTAATAGCTATTGATCTTAAAAATAAATACGGAATACCATATTGGAAGTCAAGCCCAATGAGAATCTTGAAAATTGATCGGCCCCACCAGATTCATTGAGCCTAAAAAAGTTGTTGATGACATTTTCTCTGTTTGATATATTCCAAAGAGAAGCACCGATTTCTGACCGGAATCTCCCGTTAATTTTAAACTTATAAACCGCAGAAGCATCTATTCTTAAATAATCCCGTAATCGTTGCTCGTTTGCCGTGTCAAAATTTACATTCCCGTTACTTACTTCATTCCCGAATAAAGGTATAGAGGTAGGTTTTCCAGTTCTATAATTAAATCCTCCAGATATATTCCAAGAGTCACTGCTATAGGTACTCCCCATGGTAAACGAATGCGTAAGGTCAAAATTACTAGGAAATTGAACTTCTTCTAGACCTTCAAAGGCGTAGGTGTTCGTCAGATAGGAATAACTCATCCAGCTGCTGAATTTTCTAAACTTCTTCCTCAATAGAAACTCGGCTCCATAAACATCATAGCTCCCCTGCTGCCGCTCAAATTCGTATTTAGTAGTAAATCCTTGACTTTGAGTTGTAATCCCTTCTACTGTTTTATAATAGGCTTTAGCATCTAGGAGCCAACCCTTATTTTTATAAAGCACCCCTAAAGAAGCTTGTTTGCTTTCCATAATAGGAATGTTATCGTTATCTGTAAGCTGCCATCGTCTGCTTTCAATCCCTAAAAAATCATTTTGGAAATTAATAATCTGCGAGGTACTTTGATGTTTGAATTCTCCCAATGCTTCCATTTCAAAATGATCTCCTAGAGTCTTGCGCACACTTAACCTAGGTTCTATAATCGCTTTATTAAATTTAGTCAGGTAATTTGCCCGTATTCCTGCGCGAACTGAAAAGTCTTTTTGAGCATTAGTAAACCAAGTTTGCCCAAAAGCTCCATGTTCTCTTAAAACTTCTTCATCTCGTCTTACAAATCGCGGCAAATCAATATCTCTTAAGTTAATGACTTCAGTTTCTGTAAAGCTATATCCAAGTTTGAATTGCCATTGGTTTTTCAAGAATACATTTTCAACTTTAAGGCTTGTTTCTGACACCGTATTTTCTTGTAAAAAAAATTGCTGAGATAGCACATCAGCATTTATAGATCGCAATTTGTAATTGCTCTCATAAATACTGAAACTGGTGAAAAAGTCTTCCTTCCATTGTCTTTTGTAATTTATCCCTGCGCCTATGCTGTTTTGAGATGCGCTGCTTTCCTTGGTCTGTAAAACTTCATTAAAAAGAGCTGTTTCATTAAAGCTCAAGTTGTTATTAAGAAGGATAAAGTTCACCCTGATCACATCTTTGTCTGTGGGGCTGTACAACCATCGTAAAGAGGTATCGTAGAAATCAAATCCTTGATCAGAGCTCGTCACTTCTGCAGCATTATTTTGAGCTTCTGTATATTGTGTGACTCTATCAAAATAGGTGTTGTAGGTGGGCGTTCGATAAAAATCATCCAGTGATTTTCTAGAGGCTACTTGTAAAGAAGACTTGTTACCAATCGGAATATTTGAAAACAATTCTACATTTAAAAAATTGACTCCTAAGTTTCCACTAAAATTTGAATTCACTTCTTTATCTGTCTGCATGTGAATCGTACCAGAAACTCCATCAGTAAACGATACATCTGTTCCATTATTAATGACACTTGTAGATTGAGTCATGTGGGGATTAAAGCTAGAGATGAGTCCAAAGAAATGACCTGTTTGGTACATTTTAATATCATCCCATAGTATGAGGTTTTGATCATTTGATCCACCTCGTATATTGATATTTGAAACGGTTTCATCCACACTCTTTATACTCGGCAATGCTTGAACGGTTTGCAACACATCAGCCTCTATTAAACCTGGTAACAGACTAAACTTGTCATAATTTATGGAAGTGGTCCAGTCTTGGTTTTTATCAATACCTCTAACAAGATAAGCCTCGAGCAACACGGTATTTATAAATTCTTGCTCAATGGACATAGAAATGATAGAACATTCTAATAGGTCCAACTTACTCACTTGGAGTCTGATCGTCTTAAAGCCTATGTATCTAACACTTACTACTTCTTCCAAAGAGGATAATTCCATCTCAAAATAACCATTCGCATCACTGATCGCATCATCTTTATTCCCAGAAATTGTGGCTCCTAAAAGCGGTTGATCTAAGGAAGCATCATAGATAAAACCGCAAAATTTGATGGGTTGAGATATGGTTATCACCGAAGGACTAACTTTATTAAAAACCAAGTTGGTTTGCTTGGAGAGATTTTCAATCTTAAAAGAAAGGCTTGACTCTTTATTGGGTAATGGGTACACTTTTACATCTTTGAGAATACTGCTCTCATAATTAAAAACTACCGAATGAATTGCGGCAATCTCACTTAACACCTCTATAATAGGCACCTTTTGTCTTTGACTTTGTCCAAATGAGATTTGAAAAGCTAGGAAGGTTATAATCAGAGCTATATAAAGTCTAGTTTTGTCCATTACTGATCATTATCTCCTTATCATTTAAGATGATATAAGTCATATCAAGTGGTTGCGTTATAGATCTTAATGCATTTTCCAAGTCGTCATGTTCAAAAGCTCCTGTAAAAATCCTATTCGTGTCCTTTGGAAACTGAATTTTCACTTGGTACTGATTTTCTAATTCTAGCATCACATTTTTAAATGCGGCATTTTCAAAAACACTCATATTGGTCAACCAAGTGGGTTGTGATAACAACACATCACTTTTTAAAAGGTTGCCAGATCCTAGGGTGAATTCTGTACCTGCTGGAACTTGGACCAGACTACTGTTATAAGCTACTTGTACCAAGCCTTCATAACAAGAAACTTTAAAAACACCTTCTCTAGACAACACATTAAACTCGGTACCTAAAACACTTACGGTTCCTTGATCGGTGATAACATCAAAACGTTTTCCTTTTTCTACGTCAAAATAGGCTTCTCCTTTTAGGTTCAATATCCTTTTATCCTCCCATTGTGAGGCTTTATAAAAAAGCTCAGAGCTTTCATTTAAGGTGACTACAGAGTTATCAGGAAGAGTAATTGATTGCTTTTGTCCAGAAATAGTTGCAAAATTGTTGATTTGATCTCGATCTAAATAGGTGAAAATTCCAATACCAAGTATAAAAACAGCTGCTATTCTTGCAGCCACGTTCATCCATCGGACAGGTTTTTTCTCTTTATCCTTTAATTTGCTCTTGAGCAATTCAAAGTCATCAACTTTTTCCTGAGTAGTTCCATTGAATCGTTGTGCTTCCTCAATTATTTCTTTATATAATTCAGAGCCTTCCATAGCCTGAAAAGCCATAGCCTCTGACTCAGATAGGTCATTGTTTAACCATTTTTTAAGTAAATATTCTTTTTCCATTAGATGATGCTCTATATATAAAACAATTCAATTGAGAAATATCCCGTAATTATTTTTGATTCAATTCTTCTATTTGGCTTTTTAACTTTTTTAGTGCGGCATATATTCGGTGTTCCACCACCTTTTTGGTAACGCCTAACATTTCTGCTATTTCGTTATGTGTCTTACCATCTACCTTGCTGAGTAAAAAAGCAACTCTTTCCTCTTCTTTCAAATCAGATAATGCACCTTCGAGCTTTACTAAAAATTCCTTTTTACGCAAAATAAATTCAGGCGTTTCGTTGGTATAGTCCTTAGGTTTTACCTTTTGATAGTTGAGCACTACTTTTTGATGTTTTACTTCATTTAACATCATATTTGTAGAAGTGGTATAGAGATACGACTTTACTGCTTCTGGGGCTATTTTAGAACAATTTTCCCAAAGCTTTATAAACGCCTCTTGCACTTTATCTGTAGGGTTTAATAAAGATCCATATTTATAAAGTAAAATATTACTCAAACTTTGGGCGTACTTTTCATATAGTTTTGAAAAGTATATTTTATCGCAAATGTTTTTATGTAGTGACTGGGACAATTATCAGTTTTTCTTGGTTTAAGTCGAGAAAGGTAAATAAAAAACATAGATTTATGGGAGAAACAATCATGGAGTTGTTTTAATAATAAGAAACCTATTTTACAATGGAAACTAGCCATACCTTATTAGAAAATAGGATCACAAAATAAAAACTAAAACATGAAAACTATTCAACCTTTACTGTTCCTCTTATTAGGATTGCTTATCATTTTCACTTCTTGTCGTACAGAAAATGATTTGTCTATTGATCCTCCTACAGAGCAAGCCCTTACTGCCAATTCAGCAGTAGCGCTTCTCATGATGAAAACGGCATCAAATGACGGCTCTTCAGATAATATTATAGACAGTGCCAACTGTTTAAGCGTTCAATTGCCCGTGACTATTACTGTAAATGGAACCACTCTGATCATAAATAACGAAGACGGCTATCAAGAGATTGAGGACATTATAGACTCCTTTAATGACGACATAGATTCAATAGTTCTTTCCTACCCTATAGTAGTTGTTCTGGAAGATTATTCTACAGTCACTGTAAACTCTGACACAGAATTAGCAGCACTCGCTTCAACTTGTGCCGGAGAAAATGAATTTGATGATGATATTGAATGTATAGATTTTCAATACCCCATCACTGCATCAGTTTTCAATATAAATAATGATGTCATTAATACGATTACCATTAATAACGATAGTGACATGTATGATTTTATAGATGACTTAGATCAATTTACAGCGGCAACTATCAACTTCCCGATTTTACTTCTACTTGCTGATGGAACTACACAAAACGTATCCACTATTCAAGAGCTAGAAAATGCTATTGAAGCAGCTGAAGACACTTGTGATGAAGACGATGATTACGACTACGATGACGATGATTGTGACTTTTGTACAACTAATGACTTGGACAACATCTTTGCCACTTGTACCGACTGGGAAGTAAGTGAGTTAGAAAGAAACGATAACGATCTTACAGATACCTACAACGGTTACCTTTTCACTTTCAATAATGATGGAACTATCACCGTAGTGCAGGGTGGTAATACATGGAGTGGGACTTGGACCGCTTCAGGTACAGGAAACAACATTACTCTAACTATTAGCGTAAATGGATTACCCGACTTTAATAATACTTGGAACTTAGTAGAAATAGAACAAGAACCAGGTGAAGCTGATTTTGATTTACAACTAGGTGAAGACAGTTTAAGTTTTCTGAGCGGCTGTTAGATAATGCGTTCCTGAGTTCTCTATAATTTATAGTGCATTTCATTAAAAGTCAACCATCTGGTTGGCTTTTTTTGTTTCTTATAAGCCTAGCGCTTATAGGTAGAAGGGTTATTGCCCTATATCAAGTGCTGTATAAACTTCTATCTCTTTTAGAAAGGAAATAGAAGAAACAAATACACATTTAAATTATCACGACACCCCATAAAAGTTCTCCGCTTTTAATCTGTAAACACTGTGGATTTTTAGCTATTAAAAAAAAATAAAGAATTCTTGGGACTTTCAATCTTTGAGTTGTTTTAATTATAGAAGCAGTGTTTTAATAGCCACTATAAAAACGCCAATCATTGTAAATAATTAAAAAAACAAAATATGAAAACTTTAAAAATCACATTATTCCTTTTAGTAGGATTATTAATCAGCATTACTTCCTGTAGTACAGAAGATAGTTTAATTAATGATCGTACAGATGCGACCATTACCGCAAACTCAAATGTAGCAATTCTTATGAGTAAGACTGCAACCAATGATGGTTCTGCAGATAACATTATAGATAGTGCCAACTGTTTAAGTATTGAATTACCGGTAACAGTTACCGTAAACGGCACCACAATTATCATAGATGATGAAGATGGTTATGAAGATATTGAAGATATCATTGATCTATTTGATGATGATGTAGACAGTGTAGTCATCTCCTATCCTATCACGGTAATTCTAGCAGATTATTCTACAATAACAGTAAACTCTGATGCTGAATTAGCAGTTCTTACTGCAAATTGTACCGATGAAAATGACAACGATGATGACATAGAATGTATAGACTTTCAATACCCTATTACGGCGTCAATTTTTGATACTAACAACGTGTTAGTCAATACGGTTACTATCAATAACGATAATGATATGTATAATTTTATAGATGACCTGGATGAGACTACATCAGTAACTATTAATTTTCCTATAAGCGTAATACTTGCAGACGGAACTACACAAACCATAAATAATGTTCAAGAACTAGAAAATGCGATTGAAACAGCCGAAGACAGTTGTGATGAAGACGACGATTATGATTATGATGATGACGATTGTGATACTTGTACAACAGGTGACTTAGATAGCATTTTTGCTACTTGCCAACAATTTGAAGTAGACGACTTAAAAATAAATGATACCGATCTTGAAGACAACTATGTAGGATATATTTTTACCTTTAACAATGACGGCACCATAACAGTTGTGGAAAACACAAATACTTGGAATGGAACATGGTCAGCTTCAGGGACTGCAAATGATATCGATGTCATCATAAACATCAACGGTTTGCCAGATTTTAATAACACTTGGAATTTGCATGAAATTGAACAAGAATTAGGAGAAGCTGAAGTTGAACTAAGACTAGGTGATGATCGTTTAAGCTTTGAAAGCGATTGTTAAATCTATTCCAACACTAATTTATACATGGGAAATCCCCTGTCCGGAAACTCAACTTTTAAAACTATTATTATGAAAAAAACACTTTATTTAGGAACCTTATTACTTTTAAGTAGTACGCTGCTATTTACTTCTTGTTCCAATGATGATGCTAATAGTACCGACATCAGTCAGCAGATAGCTGCTATAGAAAACAATGTAGCATCTGGGAACTGGGTGGTGACCAACTTTAATGACTCCGGGATAGACGAAACCGCAGACTTCTCTGGCTATGTTTTTAGGTTCGATACCAATGGAACTCTTACAGCAACAAGCACAGCTAATACACTTACAGGAAACTGGTCTGTCACTAATGATAGTAATAATAGCAATGATGATAGCAGTAGTGACAGTGATGATATAGATTTTAACATCTTCTTCCCTGTTCCTGACAGCAGTGATTTTGCAGATTTGAATGATGATTGGGATGTTGTTTCTTTAACAGCTACAAGACTTGAACTTATTGACATAAGCGGTGGAGACGGTAGTACTGACAGACTTCTTTTTGAGAAGAATTAAAACCTGCACATTAGCATAAAAAAAGAATATTTATTTCTTATTTAATTAAAGTCAGCTGTGTTCATCATGGCTGACTTTTCTTTTAAGCCATTATTTTATAACTGGACTATAGCCGCTATCTTATGCAGGAGTATTCACTTGGTCATTACTTCCATAAAACCAATTTATTAACTGGGATTTAAGCTTATATTTGCAGCTTTATTAATGGTATATTCCGCAGTACTTTTTCTATGACATTACATGTCCAAATTACCCCAAGAGCATAAATTTATTGATCTCTCCGATTATGGAAGACCAGTAGCAAAAATGATCGCCAACTCCTTAAAAAACACTTCGTTCACACCTGTTCATGTGACCATAGGTTTTATCATATCCGGGCTCATCGCTATCTATTGTATTTTACAAGAGTATTTTTGGTTGGCTGGATTCTTTTTGATATTCAAATCCATCCTTGATGCCGCAGATGGTGAACTGGCTCGAGTAAAGCAAAAACCATCTTACACAGGTCGGTATTTAGATTCTGTTGCAGACATTATCTTAAACGCGTTGTTTTTCCTGTCTATCTGGTTCATTACAGACACTCCTATATGGATCTGTATTGCCGCCTTTTTAGGACTGCAATTACAAGGGACGCTCTATAATTACTACTACGTTATTTTGCGAAATAAATTTGATGGCGACACCACCAGTCGCGTGTTTGAAACCAAAACACCAGTAGCATTGAAAGGCGAAAAACAACAACATGTGAATATTCTTTTTAGTTTATACTTGTTCTTTTATGGTGCTTTTGATAAAGCCATTTATGCATTAGACACCAATGCAGGTACAGGTAAAATATTCCCTAAATGGTTAATGACTAGTATCTCTACTTTTGGTCTGGGTTTCCAATTACTCCTCATTTCTGTGATGCTGGTCTTGGGCTTTAAGTCTCTTATACTTCCTTTCTTTTTAGGATATACATTTATGGTGTTTATTTTTATAGGAATACGAAAAATATTTTATTAAAGCAGCTTAAAAGAATCTTTACTCCTGCCCGTTTTGAAGAATTTAGGCCTATCAGCTATTTTTAAATCTATTCGTAAATCAGTTTCTAAAACACCCCTTGATTATTTTAAACTTTACCTTGTTAATGGTTGGGTAAATGTCGTCAACCTAAGTACAGGTAAAGCTCCTACGCCTCTTATTCCAGAGTCTATGCACTAGGTAAGCACTTACAACAAAGCCATTAACGGAGTAAGCACCTCTTTTGCGCTAGGGACACTTAAGGATTCCTTCTAACGTAAATATTCTGGACGGTGTTGTCCTAATGTAAAAGACAGTAATTTTTTTGGTTACCACAATAGGTTAGTAATCGTTGGAGCAATGATATCAGCTGATCTGAGGTCCACTCATTATTAACCACCACAGCTATTTCCTAATGAGCTATGTATAGAATCCATAACAAATAGAAAGGGCCTCCGTTAAAATCAAATTGCTAGCCCTTGATTTTCAATCACTAATCCAAACTCTTCAACTAGTTTGAATATATTATCTTAGGAATACGACAAGTTATTAATCTAAAAATTTAGTATATCTTAGACTTTACGACTGACCTCATAAGTATTGCTTAAAAAGGCGGACCCTATAACATGCAAAAAAACAAAATACTATTTCTATTTCAAAAGTTTTTCTCTGATAAGACTCGAGAAAGAACTGAAAAGGTCATTCTCAATCTTGCCCTACTCAGCTTTTTTGTTCACCTAGTAGTCATCTATTTATCCAAGTTTGATTTTATAGAATTATCTATGGACAATGGATTATTAAATAACCCTATCTCTGCTGTTTACACGCCATTTTCTTTTATCCTTATTTATGAGGTTTATTTGCTTATTTATTATTTACCAAAGTCCATTACAACATACATTACCAAGCAATATGAAATTATAACGTTGATCATTATACGTAAATTATTTAAAGATTTAGCGTCTTTAGAACTTTCTTCCGAATGGTTTGAAATAAAAGGAGATTTACAATTTACTTATGACTTAATAGGATCGCTACTGCTTTTCTATTTGATATTTCTATTTCAAAAGCAAGGTAGAAGAAAGTTGATTCAAGGAAATAATATAAAGCCAAGAGTGGAAAGATTCATTTATAAGAAAAAAGTGATTGCCGTTATTTTGGTGCCATTATTCTTTGTTATGGCTTTGTATACGCTAACCAATTGGGCAATAGGATTTTCTCTGATTCCTAACGAATTAGCACCTTTTGAGAGTATCAATAACCTATTCTTTGATGAGTTTTTTACAGTCCTCATTTTAGTTGATGTCGTACTTCTATTAATATCATTGTTTTATACCGACCAATTTCATGAGATCATTAGAAACTCTGGATTTATCATATCTACCATTTTAATAAGGATGTCTTTCGGAGTAAGCGGTGCGATTAGCACTATTCTAATTGTGGTGGCTGTTCTTTTTGGACTTGCCATGATTACCGTTCACAATAAATATGAAAAAGACCTACTCCTTAGAGCGTCTACTAATAAAATATAGCTGCCTTGAATCTATGAATAGCTTTATAAGAAAATAATCCTATGAGGATGGTGGCTGTTGTGTAGTTGAAATCTATTCTTTAACGAGCTTTAGAATCTCCTTTTTATATAGTAGAAGACTCATTCTTAGATGATGCGTTTCTCGCTTTACACACTGCCTAAGTTGCCTTTTTATGAGCGAACAGGATTTTATAAAGCGGCTAACTACCCATTCAAAAAGGTTTGGAAAATCGGAATCAAAGAGAATTTGCTAGGCCTATAGTAACGATCGAGTAACCGCGCCTGTATAAGGCCAAAAAAAAATCGACACAAAAACAATTTCCTTCAACGACTTAAAAGCTAAGGCATTGATGGCTTTACTTATGGAAAGGTTTAAAAATAGAAACGCCTCGCAAATTGCGAGGCGTTTGAAGTATCATTAAAACTCTAAGAAAATTACTTCTTGAATTTTGAGTATTTGTTTTTAAATTTATCAATACGACCAGCGGTATCGATAAGTTTGCTCTCTCCTGTATAGAATGGGTGAGATGTGCGAGAAATCTCTAATTTGATCAAAGGATATTGTGTTCCTTCAAAATCGATGGTCTCACTAGTATTTGCAGTAGACTTGGTAATGAAAACTTCTTCATTAGACATATCCTTAAATGCTACTAATCTATAATTCTCTGGGTGTATTCCTTTTTGCATGACTTTAATCTTATTCTTTAGCGGCTGCAAATTTAATTATTTTTCTTTAAATAACAACCTTTTAATTCCTAATTAATTTAAAACAAATGTAAGCCTTAAAACCACACCTCCTAGCTTTATATTTGCGTTCTTATTTAAAAAACATTTTTGTGGACCAAACGATCAAGAGAAACTCCTTTATTTTAGGACTTATAGGAGCTTTAGTTACCCTATCAATCTACATGTACATGTGGCAAGCCCAGGATTATTTAAATCCGCTATTAAACACATCTATATACATATACCCTATCCTATTTGGTGTCATCGCACAAGTATGGGCGAGAGTCGTAATGAAAGGCAAGGTTTCTTTTAAACAAGTTATTTTGGCTTACTTCATTTGTATCCTTTTGGTTTTTATAACCGAATCTGTTACCTATTACCTTTTGCTTAATCATATTGATACCAACGCCAAAGAAATTTTATTACAAGCATGGCGCGGCATTAACGATAAGACTCAGAGCAATCTAGCTCAGGTTAAAGTATTCAAAGAACCTTCTTTTTCTTTATCAGAATTTGCCTTAGGTTTTGCGACTAAAACACTGATGTTTACCGTTCCTGGACTGATTACTGGACTCGTTATAAGTAAAATTCCGCGTACAGTTTCTAACGGTTTGCAAGATCAATTATAAGAAGCAACCTATATTTGCACTTTAAAACACTTTTTAATCCTTTGCAAACAACAGATCTCTCCATCGTAATACCGCTTCTAAATGAGGCTGATTCGCTTCCAGAATTACAGGCATGGATCGATCGTGTCATGGAAACCACCGTTTTATCTTATGAAGTTATTTATATAGATGATGGAAGTACCGATGGAAGTTGGAACATTATAAGCTCGCTTTCGCGAAAGCGGCATCAAGAACATGCTCCTAACCCTATAAAAGGCATCAAGTTTTACACGAACTATGGGAAGTCCCAGGCGTTACACGCAGGTTTTAAACTCGCACAAGGAAAAGTAGTTATTACTATGGATGCCGATCTTCAGGACTCTCCAAATGAGATTCCAGAGCTCTATGAAATGATTACAGAAGGGGGTTTTGATCTCGTCAGTGGCTGGAAAAAGAAACGTTACGACAGTGTTATTTCTAAAAACTTACCAAGTAAACTTTTTAATTGGGCAGCCCGTAAAACCAGCGGTGTGCAACTCAATGATTTTAATTGCGGATTAAAAGCCTACAAAAGTGAAGTCGTAAAAAACATAGATGTTCACGGAGAGATGCACCGTTATATTCCTGTTTTAGCTAAAAACGCAGGATTTGCAGACATCACACAAAAAGAAGTCGTCCATCAAGCCCGTAAATACGGTACGACTAAATTCGGTTACGAGCGTTTTATCAATGGCTTTTTAGATTTGATCACTATTGCATTTATTTCAAAGTACGGGAAACGACCTATGCACCTCTTTGGCAGCTTAGGTGTCATCATGTTTTTGTTAGGCTTTATAATCGCAGGCTACGTGGGCAGTTCAAAGCTCTATCTTATGGCATATGACCTTCCTTATAATTTAGTAACAGATAATCCTTGGTTTTTTATAGCCTTAACCAGCATGATACTAGGAACACTTTTCTTTATTGCAGGGTTCTTAGGAGAACTTATTCTAAGAAATGGCCATCAAGGGAATCGCTATAAAGTGGCTGAAGAAATTTAGTAGGCAGTAAGCAGGTTGATTTTCAATAAGTTGTAAATATGAGTAGGCAGTAGTCTTGGTACAACTAATTACTAAACCCAATAGATTTATCTCAAAATAATACTGCCGATTACTCTAACGAGTAGGCAGTAGGCAGGCTGATTTACAGCAAGCTGTAAATGTGAGTAGGCAGTCACTACTTCGTAAAGCGTATAGCAAGCTCATTCCATTTTGTTTACTTAGCTATCAAAACCAACTACTGCCTACTCAAATTTGTGAGCGCAGCAAACAAATGAACCTGCCTACTGCCTACTGCCTACTCAAATTTGTGAGCGCAGCAAACAAATCAACCTGCCTACTGCCTACTCAAATTTGTGAGCGCAGCAAACAAATCAACCTGCCTACTGCCTACTCTTTTTACTACCTACTTTATATTATATTTATATCATGAATAATAGCAAAGGATTTAAAGACTTGATCGTATATCAAAAAGCTTTTGATCAAGCGATGCAAATCATGAAACTATCAAGGTCCTTTCCTGCTCAGGAGAGATATAACCTTACTTCTCAAATAGTAAGATCTTCTAGGGCCGTTTGTAGTAATATTGCCGAAGGTTATCGCAAAAGAATTTATCCCAAGCATTTCGTTTCTAAAATGACAGATTCTGATAGTGAAAATTCAGAAACCGATATGTGGCTGGATTTTGTTGTTGCCTGTGAATATGATAACGAAGACAACATTGTCAAGCTACGTCATCTCAATAACGAAATAGGAAAAATGCTCAATTTCATGATCACCAATCCAGAAAAATTTCTTCCTAAAAAAGATAAGTAGGCAGTATAAATTATGATTTGCAACAGGTTAAAAATATGAGTAGGCAGTAGTCTTGGTACAACTAATTACTAAACCCAATAGATTTATCTCAAAATAATACTGCCGATTACTCTAACGAGTAGGCAGTAGGCAGGCTGATTTACAGCAAGCTGTAAATGTGAGTAGGCAGTCACTACTTCGTAAAGCGTATAGCAAGCTCATTCCATTTTGTTTACTTAGCTATCAAAACCAACTACTGCCTACTCAAATTTGTGAGCGCAGCAAACAAATCAACCTGCCTACTGCCTACTCAAATTTGTGAGCGCAGCAAACAAATCAACCTGCCTACTGCCTACTCAAATTTGTGAGCAAAGCGAACAAATCAACCTGCCTACCACCAGCTCAAATTTGTGAGCAAAGCAAACAAATGAACCTACCTACTGCCTACTCACATTTGTGAGCGCAGCAAACAAATCAACCTGCCTACCGCCTACTCAAATTTGTGAGCAAAGCAAACAAATGAACCTGCCTACTGCCTACTCAAATTTGTGAGCGCAGCAAACAAATCAACCTGCCTACTGCCTACTCAAATTTGTGAGCAAAGCAAACAAATGAACCTACCTACTGCCTACTCACATTTGTGAGCAAAGCGAACAAATCAACCCGCCTACTGCCTACTCTTTTTACTGCCTACTTATTCCTATATTTGTCTGAGAAAACAAGCTGACTACACATGAATAAAGACCATATCCTTAAAACGGCACAATCCTGGACTCACGAGCCATTTGACGAGGCTACTATAACACGCACACTAGCCTTGATTACAGCAGATAATGATGAGTTTCAAGAAGCATTCTACAAAGATCTAGAGTTTGGTACTGGTGGAATGCGAGGTATTATGGGAGTGGGAACCAACCGTATTAATAAATATACATTAGGTAAAAACACACAAGGTATTTCTCAATATTTAAACGAGCAATTTCCTGAGGAGCAAGTAAAAGTAGCTATAGCTTATGATTGCCGCCACAATTCTAAAGAACTCGCACAAGTTGTAGCAGATGTTTTCAGTGCTAATGGTATTCATGTATACCTTTTTGCAGAGTTGCGCCCTACTCCACTGCTTTCTTACACCGTAAAAGCAAAAGGATGCCATGCAGGAGTTGTACTGACGGCAAGTCATAATCCGCCGGAGTATAATGGTTACAAAGTATACTGGCAAGATGGCGGTCAGTTGGTCCCACCACAGGATCAAGAAATATTAGATATCATAGGATCCACGGACTTTAGTGAAATCAACTTTAATGGGAATCCTGAATTAATAGAATTCCTTACCGAGGAGGATGATAATGTCTTTATAGAAGGTAGTATCAAAGCCGGTAGAATAGCTGGCGATATAGATCGATCTCGATTAAAAATTGTTTTTACCAGTCTTCACGGTACGAGTATTACCTTAATACCAGAAACTTTAAAACGTGCTGGATATACAGATTTACACGTGGTTAAAGAACAAGCTTTTCCAGATGGTGATTTTCCAACGGTTAAATCTCCTAACCCCGAAGAGCCAGAAGCATTAAAAATGGCTATAGCTCTGGCCGATAAAATTCATGCTGACATTGTAATAGGAACAGATCCTGATGGCGACCGTTTAGGCGTTGCCGTGCGGGATAATGAGGGTAAAATGGTGTTGCTTAATGGCAACCAGACCATGATTGCCATGACCGATTTTCTTTTGAAGCAAACCGATTTAAAATCCTTAAAAGAACCATTTATAGGCTCTACTATTGTTTCTACTCCTATGATGCACGATTTAGCGCATTCCTATGACGTAGAATGTAAAGAAGGCCTGACTGGTTTTAAATGGATTGCAAAGATGATTGAGGACTATCCTCACCAAGACTTTATAGGTGGTGGTGAGGAAAGTTTTGGATATATGGTAGGTGATTTTGTACGTGATAAAGATGCGGTTACTGCAGCATTATTAGCTTGTGAGATGTACGCTTTCGCGAAAGCGAATACATCAACCACCTATAAAGAATTGATAAAACTTTACGCGACACACGGCTGTTATCAAGAAAAACTGGTTTCCCTTGTCAAAAAAGGGATTTCTGGAGCAGAAGAGATCAAACAAATGATGGTTGATTTAAGGGAAAGCCCGCCTGCTCAGATAGGTGGACAAGATGTCACGATCATAGAAGACTATGCTGCTAGTACGAGAGTAAACAAGCAATTGAACAAAAAAGAAAGCATAGACATTCCTAAATCTAATGTTTTGATCTTCTATCTAGCCGATGGCTCAAAGATTGCAGCACGACCTAGTGGGACAGAACCTAAAATAAAGTTCTATATATCGGTAAAAACAGTGCTGGATCAAGTGGAGAATTATACTGAAGTCCGCGCGCAGTTAGAAGAAAAAATTAAAGGCATTCTTGCCAGTTTTGACATGTAAATCAATGAATTATTTTAAAGAGATTTTACGGTACGCTAAGCCTTATAAAAGCTATGGAATACTGAATATAATTTGTAATGTATTCTTTGCTTTTTTTGGAGCATTGAGTTTCATTTCACTTATCCCAATGCTGGACGTTCTATTTGACAAGACGCAACAAGTCACCACAAAACCAGAGTGGACCGGTATACTTGACCTGATGTCTTATATTAAAGGTTCTATGGGATTCTACCTGACTAGTGAGGTAGGAAATAAAGAAACGGCTTTACTGCTGGTCATTGGATTAGTATTGGTACTTTTCTTTTTGAAAAATTTATTTGGCTATTTAGGAATGTACTTTATTGCGTTTTTGCGCAATGGAGTTTTAAGAGATATTAGAAATGATATGTATTCCAAAATTGTACACCTTCCCATCGCCTATTTTTCTGAAAAAAGAAAAGGAGATGTGATTGCACGAACAAGTGCTGATGTACTGCAAGTACAAAACAGTTTTCTGTCCATATTAGAACTTATAGTTAAGGAGCCTTTGAATATTGTTTTTTCTTTAGCACTTATGGTTGTCATAAGTCCTAAGCTCACCATCTTTATGCTTCTATTTTTACCTGTATCTGGTTTTTTAATCTCTCGATTAGGTAAAAAACTTAAAAAACGAAGCGATCAAGTTCAAAAAGAACAAGGATATTTTATGTCCTTACTAGAAGAAACTTTAGGCGGACTTAAGGTCATCAAAGGATTTAATGCTGAAAATAGGTTAGAGGAAAGTTTTCAAAACAGCACCGGTAGACTTTATAGATTTGCGGTAAAGCTCAATCACAGAAAGGGACTCGCCAGTCCAGTGAGTGAATTTCTCGGAATTTTAGTGATAGGCATTTTACTTTGGTATGGTGGTCGTCTTGTCATTGTAGAGCAAGCGATAGAAGGAACCACTTTTATAGGCTTTATGTTGCTTGCTTATGGGATTTTAACTCCAGCAAAAGCACTGTCAAAAGCCAGCTATCAAGTAAAAGAGGGGGACGCAGCTGCTCAGCGTGTGCTAGAAATCCTTCATACTAAAAATGATATTGCAGATCAACAAGGAGCCGTAACTATTCCCGCTTTCGCGAAAGCGATAAACATCAACAATATCACCTTTTCTTACCTAGAAGAACCCGTACTCAAAAACTTCTCCCTCCACATTCCTAAAGGAACTAGCGTAGCTCTAGTAGGGCAAAGCGGTTCTGGGAAAAGTACGATTGCAAATCTACTCACTAGATTCTATGATGTAGAAGAAGGAACTATTACTATAGATGACTTGAATATTAAAGAAGTAACGCTTAAAAGTCTAAGAGATCAAATAGCAATTGTGACTCAAGATTCCATTTTATTTAATGATACGATTGCTACTAACGTGGCATTGAGCGACAAAAATGCTTCTGAACAACGCATTATCGATGCCTTGAAAATCGCAAATGCTTGGGAGTTTGTAAAAGAACTTCCTGAAGGTATTCATACCAATATAGGCGACAGTGGTAACAAACTTAGCGGCGGACAAAAACAACGTCTTTCTATCGCTAGAGCGGTACTCAAAAACGCTCCTATTTTGATTCTGGATGAGGCCACTAGTGCTCTGGACACAGAAAGTGAACGACTGGTACAAGATGCATTGGAGAAAGTAATGAAAAATAGAACTTCTATAATCATTGCCCACAGACTATCTACCATTCAAAATGCCGATCATATCGTAGTGATGAAAAAAGGAGAAATAGTAGAGCAAGGAACTCATGCAACTTTAATTGCTCAAGAAGGACTTTATCACAGTCTAGTAGGCATGCAGAGCTTAGGATCATAACTTTTAGTATATTTATCTTATAAAATTGAAAACATGAAAAAGCTTATTCTTCTAGTTGCATTTTTAATCGCTGCTACTTCCCTATCACAGGCTCAAGAGACTGTCGATGTATTAATGGGAAAGGCACTAAGTGAAGCGGCAGCTTCAGAAAAACATGTACTTGTTAAATTTGAAGCATCCTGGTGTGGCTGGTGCCATCGTATGACTAAACAAATAAAAGATCCAAGCGTGGCTTCTTATTTTAATGAGAACTATGTAATGCTTCCTATAGTTGTTTTTGAAAACGCCGATAAAGTATCCTTAGAAAATCCAGGTTCACGTGAGCTCGTTACAAAATACAAAGGTGAGAAAGCAGGTTTGCCATTTTGGGTGATTCTTGATTCTAGTGGAAATGTAGTCACGGACTCTTTTAATAATAAAGGTCAAAATCTAGGATGCCCAGCTTCTGAAGAAGAGGTAGCTGTTTTTATAGAAAAACTTAAAGCGACGTCAGAAATGAACCCTGAAGATGAAAAAAATGTGGCCATGATCTTTACCAAAAAGTAATTCATAAATAACCCTTTTTAAATCAGTTGTTACTTAATGCCATCCATAAGATCTTCTGATTTTTAATTATGAATAAACTTCTTCAACATCTCTTTTACTATATCAGGTTTAATGGGTTTTGATATAAAACCATCGCAACCTGATGCAAAAGCTTTCTGTCTATCCTCTGAATTAGTGTAGGCAGTTTTAGCAATTATAGGTACATAAGGAAACCTTTCTTTAATCGCCCGTGACGCTTTAAAACCATTCATAACAGGCATTTGAATGTCCATGAAAATAAGGTTTATATCAGGTTCCTGTTCCATTATATCAATAGCTTCTTGACCGTTTTCTGCTCTTAGAATTTGAAATTGGTAGTCATTCATTTTTTCTAAGAGGGATTTAAGATATAAGAAATTCAAGTCGACATCTTCAGCAATTAGAATTTTATAAAAAGAGGGCTTGGGTCCCTTGACTGGTTCGTTCACTTTCTCGTTAAAGAATTCTTGTTTATTTGCTACGGCAATCGGGACATGTATATGGACAGTGGTTCCCTTTCCTAGTTCTGAATGAAGATCCAGTTGACCATTCATTAATTCTGTATAAGCTTTAGAAATAGTTAATCCTAATCCCAAACCTTGAAACAACTCTGTAGTATCGTATTGATTAGACTTAGAATAACTATCAAAAATAGATTTTTGACGCTCGTTAGAGATTCCTATCCCGGTATCTGTGATCGTCATCTCCAAAGCATTATCTTTAATTGTTGCAAAAAAGAAAACCTCCCCCTGACTCGTAAACTTGACCGCATTATCAAGAACATACTTTAAAGTTCTAGATAGTTTTTTTTTATCCACAACAACACAGTTTAGGGTTTCAGGGATATCCAGCTCTAACCGGTATGGAATCTTTTTTAACCCCGCAGTAACTTTGTATTTATCAAAACATTTGGTCAAAAGTTCTATAAGAAGAACAGGGTTTTTTTGAGCCGATAACTGCTTGTTTTGTAACAGAGATATTTCTAGGACATTATCCATCATCTCCATTAATCTCAAACAAGCTTGATTAATGATGTTTAAATAGTCTTCCTTCTGACTATTATCGAGATCTTCTTTACTCAACAAATCTGAAAAACCCATAATGGCATTCATGGGAGTGCGCATTTCATGCGCGATATTATTAATAAATGAGGTCTTTAATTTGTTGCTCTGCTCCGCCTTTATTTTTGCTTTTTTAAGCTCACTTATTTTTGAATTGATACTATGTTGCAAGTATCTGTTAAATACTGAAATCAATAATAACAAGCTCAATATTCCAATACTTACCTTTATCCAAAAGGCTGTTGTAAGATAAAAAGGCTTGTTAAAGGTCCCTAACCAAGAATTGACAATCTCTTGCTCATCCTGATAAGTAATGCTCTGCATGGCATTATAAATAACATCGTTGAGCAAGACATCATTGCTTACAACAGCTATAGATGGTTCATAATCCTTACCTATGTATTTTAAAATTTCTAAGTCTTCCAGATTATTAGACTGAATATAATAAGTAGCAACAACTTTGGGACCGACAAAATAACCTGCTCCACTTTCTGAAATATTTTGTAGACATTCCAAATCATTTCTACAAGGGGTTAAAATGGTTGCTTTAGGAAATTGATCTTTTAGATTATCAACTATTGCAAAATCTTTGGGTAAGTAAAAGGTTGCCGTTTCAAAATCTTTTATGGTCTTTACTTTTCCTTGATCTTTATGACCTACGATCACATAAGGGGATTCAAATAATTTAAAATAAAAGTTAAGATATTCAGTTCTTGACGGAGCTTCTTGAATTTCGAGAATTAAATCTACATTATTGTTACGCGCATCTTCCATGATATTTGAAAAATCATCGTATTTCTTAATTTCAAATTTGAATTGCGCTCTTTTTTCTAGAAGTTTTAAGTAATCCGTAAGGATTCCTTGTGGAGCGTCATTTTTATCCAGAAAAATATAGGGTGGGTAGGATGGGTAAACCGCAACTTGAATACGCTCTCGTCCATGGAGCGATTTGCGTTCCTCTTTATTCATTAAATCAGTATCCTGACAGGAGACTATCAAAAAAAGTACTGACAAGGTTACTAACAGAGATCCTATTATATTTCTCAACCTGGGTTTATTATTGAACAGTAAGTTACATAAAATAATCTTTATGATAAAAACTTAACGATTTATCATCTATAGCTATTGCTTCATGACTGCCTAAAGGCGAGAAAGCAAAACTTCTTTCCTTTTTCAGAGGTGCCAGAAGCCATCTTTTAATCCTACCTTTGTTGCAATAATATATCCTTCTATTTGATGAGTTCTATTTTGCACCGATTTGATCTAAATGAAACTATCGATGTACCTTCCAAATTCACCTTTCCATTTCTTTATGAACCACATCCACTAGCTGTGGAGGCTGCAGAGCAATTGAAAATCTATTTAAGTGGTTTTAAAAATTGGTTTTACGATTTGAACCTAGGTCCGAAAAATTATCAGCACCCGCTTGGGAAGATGTTTGGAGTTCTTGTAGTGGAGGATAATCAAGGAAAATTAGGGCATCTTTGGGCATATTCTGGTATTATTACTGGAGAACAAAATCATTCTCAGTTTGTTCCTTTAATATTTAATATGTTCTCAGAGAACAGTAAGTATGTAAAAGAAAATTCTCAACTCGATATATGGAATCAAAAAATTGATTTATTAGAAAAGGATATCATTTACCTAAAAAGTAAAAAACAACTTCAAAAATTAGAAAAAGAAAACGAGCTCCTGCTTTACAACCAGCGTAAAAAACATTCCCAACACAAAGCTGAGCGCAAAAAACAACGAGAAGAGGCGGTGGACTGCCTAACTGAAATAGCCTATCAAAAACTACTCGATCTGCATCAAACACAGGGAATGCATGCTAAATTTCTTTTAAAGGAATACCAGGTCTATTTGGATACTAAAATGGCACCGCTAGAAAAAATTATTTCTCTACACGAGGGGAAAGTTAAAGAGTATAAAGCAGCTCGTAAGGAATTATCCAACAAGCTTCAAAATTGGATATTTGAGCAGTACCAATTCCTCAATGCCAACGGAGATTCTAAAAACGCATTGCAACTCTTTAAAAACATACCGCCCTATATTCCTCCTTCAGGAACTGGTGATTGTGCCGCACCAAAGTTGTTGCAATATGCGTATCTCAACGATCTAAAACCAGTTGCCCTAGCAGAGTTCTGGTATGGAGAACCTCTAAAATCCCAAATTAGAAAGCACGGCCATTATTATCCGTCTTGTCGCTCTAAATGTGAACCAATATTGGAACACATGCTGCAAGGTCTGGAAGTTGATGATAACCCCATGTTAATCAATCCTGCTTTAGGAAAAGAGCTTCCAATTATCTATGAAGACGATTATCTTATGGCGGTAAACAAGCCAGAGGAGTTCCTTTCTGTACGCGGTAAAACTATAGAAGATTCTGTAGAATATAGAATGAAGCAGCGTTTTCCGCAAGCAACTGGACCGCTTATAGTTCACAGACTGGATATGAGTACTTCTGGAATATTAGTGCTTACTAAATCCTTAAAAGTTCATAAAAAACTACAAGAACAGTTTGAAAAGCGCAGCGTTAAAAAACGATATGTAGCCTTACTGGATGGAAACGTAGAGGAAGATACTGGCTTTATTGATTTGGCATTACGGGTAGATCTGGATAACCGTCCTTTTCAAATGGTAGATCCCGTACACGGTAAAAGTGCCCGTACGAAATTTGAGGTTTTGGAGCGCAAAGATGGAAAAACCAAGGTTTATTTCTATCCCATTACAGGTCGCACGCATCAGTTGCGTGTTCATGCCTCTCACCCTTTAGGCCTGAACTGCCCAATTATAGGCGATGATCTTTACGGTTTTAAAAAAGACCGATTGTACTTACACGCAGAGCAACTGGAATTTATACATCCTGTAACTTTGAAACCTGTTATAATTCACGTACCTGCACCTTTCTAAACTGTTAATAAGACTTGTGGATAACTAGATTGCCTTCTTATTTTAAGACGTGAGCGCAGATCGTATTTTTACATTAAATCTCTTTTTATGTCTCAAGAATTGAATTGGTTGTTGTTATTGATTGTCGGCGTAGTGATCGGTGCAGTTGTGGCTTGGTTTTTTGCTAAAACACGTTTCTCAGGAACTATAAATCTTTTAGAATCAGAAAAGAGGCAATTGGATTCTCAACTTTCCAAATTGCAGCCTGCCTTAGAAGAACGCGACCAACTGAGACATCAGAACAGCCAGTACAGTGCACAACTAGAGCAAAAACTAGAAAGTCTACAAGAATTGAGTGGTCGACTTCAAAAACTAGATAAAGAATATCGCGAAGTAGCTATCGAGAAGGAAAACTTAAATGTATTACTAGCTGAGCAACGTACCGCTTTCGCGAAAGCGGAAGAAAAACATACAGAAGCACAAGGAGAAATCGAGAAACTCAATGAAAAGTTCACCAAGGAATTTGAGAACCTTGCCAACAAAATTCTAGATGAAAAAAGCACCAAGTTTACCGACCAAAACAAAAAAAACATAGAGCAAATTCTGAGTCCGCTGCAGGAAAAAATTATAAGTTTTGAAAAGCGTGTAGAGGACACTCACAAAGATACCATCGACAGACAAAGTGCGTTAAAACAACAGATTTTAGGTCTTAAAGAGCTCAACCAACAAATGAGTAAAGAAACTAGCAACCTTACCAAAGCATTGAAAGGAGATTCTAAAATGCGCGGGAATTGGGGAGAATTGGTACTGGAACGAGTACTGGAAAAATCTGGCCTTGAAAAAGGGTCTGAATACGAGGTACAGCAAACCATCAAAACAGAAGACGGAAGAACCTTGTTTCCCGATGTAGTGATCCATCTCCCAGGTGGTAAAAAAATGGTGATCGATTCAAAAGTATCCCTTAACGCTTACGAGCGTTTTATCAATGAAGAAGATGAAGAGATGCAACAACGTTATCTAAAAGAACACGTAGCATCGCTTAAAAAACACGTGACCGATCTTTCTGAAAAGAGCTATCACGATTACCATATAGAGAGCCCTGATTTTGTATTGCTTTTTGTGCCTATAGAACCCGCTTTTGCCATGGCACTAAATTATGATGGAAACTTGTACAGTGAGGCTTTTGATAAAAACATAGTGATTGTTACCCCTACAACCCTACTGGCTACATTACGTACTATTGACACCATGTGGCAAAATGAAAAACAGCAAAAGAACGCACTAGATATTGCTACTGCTGCTGGAGCTTTGTACGATAAATTTGTAGGCCTTTCAGAAGATTTAATCAAAGTAGGTACCCAAATGGACACGGTCCAAAAAACATACAAATCTAGTATGAACAAGCTTACGGAAGGTTCTGGAAATCTAGTAGGCCGTATTGAACGATTAAAAAGATTGGGGGCAAAAACTAACAAATCTCTTAATGAAAAACTAGTTAACCGTGCTATAGAAAGTGACCCGGACGTTTTGGAAGCGAGTGATGAGCCTTTGAGCTAGTGAAGGTTTTAAGCTTTTAGTTATGAAGTCCATTATGGATTTTACGTAATAAATTTATATATTACGCTATTATGTAATAAAGTATAATTATTACACTTTTACGTAATAAGTTTAAATATTACGTTATTATGTAATATCTTTGAAGTATTACGCTTTTACGTAATACTTTAAAACAGCTGTTATGGAAGTAGTGCTTGCCGGTGACATTATAGGTTCACAGAGGAATCAACCAAAAACCTATCTCAAGACCATAGAGGAGGTTTTGAAAAGATATTCCAGCCCAAATAGGTTCTTAATTTACAGAGGTGACAGTTTTCAGGCATGGATGGATCATCCAGAACTGGCGCTTCATTGTGCGATAGAATTAAAAGCTGCCTTAAAAAGAACAGCACTTCTAGATGTGCGTATAGCAATAGGTCTGGGTAGCGTAACTATGATTGATAATAATATTGCAAAATCTACTGGATCAGCACTGACAAAATCGGGGGAGTTACTCGATATTCTTAAGTCTAAAGATCAAGAAGTAATGATAGACGGCGGTAAACACTTAGATGTGTATATGAATAGTTTATTGAAAATGGCCCTCCTCTTCATGAATGAATGGACACAAAACGGTGCTAGTACCGTTTATGAAATGTTCAAAACACCCTATATTACGCAAGCAGAGTTGGGTAAAAAACTGGGGGTTCAACAAGCTACTGCTAGTAGAAGACTAGACAGGGCTCACTGGCAAGAAACCCAAGAAGTTTTAAACGTATTTAAACAATATTATAAAGACGTGAGCGATGGAAGTATTGATTAAACTCTTAATAGTGCACTTTCTGAGTGATTTTGTCTTGCAGACTGATCAACTCATAAAGAAAAAAGAAAAACATCTGTTGGGTTCTTACCACCTTTATTTGCATGCTGGCATTCATGCTGCGCTGTCTTGGTTGGCATTAGGGCAAGTGGAGTTTTGGTATGTAGCACTTATTATCTTTGTGACCCATTTACTCATAGACGCTGGTAAACTCTATTTTACTACTAAGAAAAACATGCGTTGGATGTTTGCTCTAGATCAGTTAGCTCATATTGTGATCATTATCATTCTAGCTGCATACACTTCAAGCATAGCGTTTAACTTGAGTGATGCCCATTTAAAAATCTTGTGGCCTTTTCTATTTTGTGTGCTTTTCCTGACCAGTCCAGTAGGCGTTATGTTGAAAATATTCTTTACGAGATGGACATTAACCGATGATGAAACTGGTATCTATGGACTTAAAAATGCGGGTAAATGGATAGGAATGCTAGAAAGACTGCTCATCTTTCTTTTTATCATTACAGATCATTTCAGTGCCGTCGGTTTGTTATTAACGGCAAAATCTGTATTCAGATTTGGTGACCTGAGCAAGGCAAAAAACATGAAGTTGACCGAGTATGTGCTGATTGGCACATTGCTTAGCTTCGGAATTGCAATTGTTATCGGACTACTCTTTAAAAATTATGTGATATGAAAAAGATTTTAGGAGTTGTACTAACAACGATAGTCCTGCTCGCAGTGATCTGGTATTCATTTATTTACTTTGCCACCTATTCTGACGGTTACCGCAGTGGTGAATTGATCAAGTTTTCTCACAAAGGTGTTATCGTAAAAACATGGGAAGGCGAAGTCTCACAAGGAATAAGTGGCGCACAAATATTCTCCTTTTCTGTAATGGACAACCAACAAGAAGTCATTAAACGATTAAAAGAATATCAAGGAAAATATGTAAAATTAAAGTACGAAGAAAAATTTGGAACCTGCTTGTTTTGGGGTGATACCAAATACTTTATTACAGAAGTAACAAGAGAGAACAGTCCTCATTTCAACCGAGATTAATTATTGAAATCCCGCTTTCGCGAAAGCGGAACACTTATCAAGTTTATTGAACAACCCATAAATTATGAAAAATAAATTTAAATCTCCAGAAGAGTCTAGAGTCATGTTATCACTACTGATGTTGCCTTCCAACGCCAACTTTTCAGGCAAGATTCATGGAGGCTATGTCCTCTCCCTTATTGACCAAATTGCATTTGCTTGCGCGTCAAAACACAGCGGGGTTTATTGTGTAACGGCCAGTGTAGATGTGGTCGATTTTAAAGCTCCAATAGAGGTAGGTGAGATGTTAACTCTCAAAGCCACTGTCAATTACGTAGGCACCTCTTCTATTGTTGTAGGAATACGAGTAGATGCAGAAAATATTCAAACCGGTGAATCTAAACATTGTAACTCTTCATTTTTTACTATGGTAGCAAAAGATGAGCAAGGGAAAACCGTCCCTGTTCCTGGACTTAAAATAAGTAATGAAACTCATGTGCGCAGATTTGCACGAGCCATAAAAAGAAAACAGATTAAAATAAAAAGCACCCAAGAAATTGACACAGCTAATTTCTCTGACGTGAGCTATAAAGAAGAGTTAAAGAAATATAATGTAGAAATCAATCTTTAAAAAACACGTACCAGATTAAACCCAAAATAGAACCTTCCTTTTGTCCAGTCGCCTGTTGCTTGACTCAAAAAACCATTGGTTAACATGGGCTGAGCATTTGTAAAATGCATCTGGAAAACGTGGCCTCCGGTTTCAAGATCCACACCTATACTTAGCGGATTCAAAAATGGACTGCCGTCTGCACGATTCAGGTGATAACCGTAGTCTGCATTGAGACTCCACCTGTTGGTTAATTTGTATCGAGCACCTAATCCCATAGCATATTGCGTATTGTCTTGTGGATCAAAAGTGACAAAGTTTTGATGAAATAAAGTAGGGCTCAATTGAGCCGACAGCCTTTTAGATATTTTTCTAGCTACAATAAATTGAGCGGTATAACCAAGTCGATCTATAAATTCTAATTTAGGAAAAATAGACTTGTCTAATTCAGTATTGGCATCCATTGCTGTAAATAAAGCAATAGAAAAAGGAAATCCTTCTTCTATTTGTTTTTTCAATTTAAATTTTGTGGCAAGTTGGTAGGTTTTATTAAAGCCCGTACGACTTGCTTCCACATGCATCCATTCGGTAAGTCCGTAGGCAAATTGAAATCGAGTCACGGCATTATCCATACCGAAGAGGTCATCGATACCATTTTCTACACTTCCAAAACGGTGAGAGATGATCAATTGAAATTCTTTAGGAGCAACTAATTTTGTAGTTTCAAAATTGACCACTTTCAACGATTTCCATGTAGCGATCACTTCTTGATCTATTTCTGGATCCAGTCCTTCTAATAAATCTTCTTGAGCTCCAGCAATTAGGGCCGTCAAGAATACGAATAAGGTTGATAGATGTTTCATAATATCAAAAAAGCCGCCTAAACAAATAGAGCGGCTTTGTTTAAAGGTTTATTATTTATTTTTTGATAAATTTCTGAGTAGAAACCTTCTCTCCTACAATCACCTGACTGATATAAATTCCTGTAGACAGAGAAGTCACATCAATTTGGTTTTGTCGCTCTATGTTGCGTTCTAATACCGGCTGTCCATTCATGTTGTAAATGGTTAAGGCTGCTTCTTCAGAATTTGCCAGTTCAATATTCACATCATTTACTACATAAGTAGGAAACAATTTAAAGGAACTGATCAACTCGTCTTCATTAGTTAACACAGCAGCAGACTGGTTATTGATCATTTGATCACCGCTATTAGCATTATTATTATTGGCTTGAATAGTAGCGTAATAAAAAGTTACTGGCCCTAGATCTGAAGCTGGTGCTGTCCAGGTTAAGGTCCAATTGTTACTGCTGTTTCCAGCAGAAGTATGTGTTAATCCAGTGCCACCGTTGCGCAATTGAGTTCCTGCTCCTGCAGTCCATGAGCCTACTTTAGTTCCGCCAGCAACTTCTGCAGTGATGTTAAAACCAAATTTTGATACACTAGAACCATTGATCCCAAGGTTCATAATATAGGATTGCCCAGCTGTATAAGCTGCTGGCACACTAGTAAGTGATGGAGTGCCATTATGGTTGGCTCCTGGCGCATGACAATCAGTACACGTATTACCGGCGTCTCCAGGAGAACCTGAAAAGTTCCCTGGTTGACCACTTGAAAAACTTACAAGTATCAATAATGCAACAGGAATTGCGGTTAAAATACTGTAAAATGAGTAGTTCTTTTTCATAAGTTTTAATTAGAGGGGTTTATAAATATCGCTTGATCTATCTTAACTTCTTCCAGTAAATCATCATAGCCTAAACAACGACCTTTTAGGGTGTAGGTTTGATTTAATGCAAGTTGGTGTGGTTCTTTGAATTCTATAAATACTTTACGGTCTAAAGTTATAGAATTAGCTGATGTATCAGTCGCTAATCCAGAAACTTCAATCACCTGGTCTAATGCTCTGGCATCATTACTAGCGTCATTATCAGTGAATAGAGCTATTAGCTCTGTAGATGTATAAGATGAAGTGGCGTCACTAGTTGCTACGTCACGATGATCCTGATACAAATAGTTGTAACCTAGAATGCCTATGATGACGATAATAAAAAAAGCTATAAATAATATTTTTTTCATCCGCATGTCAAATATGAATAAAATTTATGACATATTGCAACCAGAATCATATATTTATACCGTAATAATCGACATGAAATACACTTTGTTTTACTCCTTTACTGTCTTAATGCTCATCTCTTGTACAAGCACAAGCCCAGATGATCTTGTAGACAATACTCCTATCACAACCACCATAAAATATGCTACAGATGTTTTCCCAATTGTAGAAAGTCAGTGTTTGTCTTGTCACAATGATAATTTTTCATCTGGAAATAATAGTTACAGCACCTATGCTCAATTTAGAGACGCCACAGAAAATGGCAACGTTATTGATCGCATTACTAGAAATGTAGGAGACCCTTTACTCATGCCTCAAGGCGGTCAATTGCCTCAAAACAGTATTGACATTATCCTGCAGTGGCAACTTGACGGATACCTAGAAAATTAAATAATTATGAAGTATTTAAGCCTTTTATTTTTGCTATTTGCAGTAACTCTGGCTACCGGTCAAAAGCAGGTAACCAAAACAGGAAGCATCTATTTTGAAGGTTCTGTTGATTCTTTTGAACCTATTAGGGCTACAAATAACAGCACGACCGTAGTGCTAGATGACAAAGGAAATCTAGCAGCACTAGTCTTGATCAAAGGATTCCGTTTCCCTATTGCTTTGATGCAAGAACATTTTAATGAAAACTATATGGAAAGTGATGACTTTCCTAAAGCTACCCTTAGAGGTGCATTATTGAATTACGAGAATTACATAAAAGATGGAACTAGGCAGACATTAACCTTTAAAGGCACTCTAGAGATGCATGGAGTTGTAAAAAATATAGAGATTCCTGTAGAACTTGCCACTACCAAAATGGGATATGAATTACATGCTGATTTTGAAATCGATCCAAACGATTACAAGATTGATATTCCATCTGTTGTTAGAAAAAAAATCTCAAAGAAGATTAAAGTAAGAGTTGATGCGGTATTGAAACAATAATTAGAAAATATTATTCGTACCAAACCACATCCTACAGAGTTATATGATAGTTATAGCTATCATTTTGCTAAACCCATTTTATCAAGCACCTCGGCAGTAATATCAAATGCAGAATCTAGGTAGGCTAAGTTACTATCTCCCGTATAAAAGATTTGGGTAAAGGATAGTTCTTTAGCTACTAAAGCCACATAATCGTTTATCTTTCTATAAAGAGGCATCATCAATTCATTCTCTTTTAATTGTATCAGTTGGGCACCATTTTGGCGAAACTTTGAAATATCATTTTCTAAATCAGTAAGTTCTTTTTGTTTAGCTTCTTTTTGAGCATTAGTCATCATGTCAAAATTAGCTTCGGCAGTTTTATATACTTTGTCGTAGTTGTCTAACTTTTCTTTAAGATCGTTTTGCAGCTCTTTATTGTAATCTTTCAACGCATTTTCCATTACGATTATTTCTGGCATTTTATTTAGAATATAGTATCTATCTACAGTACCCACCTTTGTTGTTTGTGCATAACTTGTGCCTGCTAACAGGCTAATAAATGCAATCAATATTACTTTTTTCATAGTGTCGGCATTCAATATTTTACACAAATTAAACATTTAAAAAAAGAAATTAAAACAAGAGTAAAAAAAAATTATAACTCTACTCGTGAACACAGAGTTACTTAACGGCTTATAAAATTACATTAATCAACAGTTTATTTTTTAAGTGCATTCATTTCATCAAAAAAGAAATCGTCGTTAGGAATATCAAAGGTGATTCCTGTTACCTTTCCATAGGCATCACTTTCAAATTTGATCGTTCCAAAACTGAACCATGCTTGTGGCTCTTCCCATTGAATCTCATAAGAATCGTAATTAAAATGCTTTAAACTACTGTTCAATAATGGCGTGTGCTCCCATAGTAATTGGAGCTTTCCATCTTTTTCAGCCACCTCAAAGTCTCCATAAATGTCTGCATGATAAGTTCCTAGAATCGCATCCTTTTTGAGGATAGGTTGAGTTCCTTTTATTTGCTTTGCCTTTCTCTCTTCTATTCTCGTGTCGCTTGCTTTCCACGTATCATAACTTTCGAGCATTTCCTTGCTCCAGTCTTTTTTACCTCTGTTGAGGAAACGATCCAATATGTAATAGGCGATAGCATTGGTTGGTGCTTTTACACCATTGGTCAGCACTACTACTCCTAGATTTTCATCTGGTAACATTTGCACTGTAGAGATCATTCCGTCGTAACCACCACCATGACGCACTCTAAAATTACCGTAATAATCACCTAGAAACCATCCCAAACCATAACCCGCATATTGGGATCCTGTGGCATTTCTTTTTACTTGATTCACGCCAAAACTGTTGTGCAAGTTCCACATATTATTGCGGCTGTAATTAGAAAATAGGGTATCCTGATCTTTCACTCCATGATTCATGTTGAGGATCATCCATTTGCTCATGTCATGAACACTAGAGATAATCCCTCCTGTAGACTGTACATTATCCCAACCTACCCATGGAATTGCATAATTCTTATTATCAGCATCCATCGCATGAGGAGTCGCCACATTGGTATTGTTTCCAAAATCTTGAATACTCACCACCGTATCATCCATTTCCAGCGGATTCAAAAAACGCTCGGTCACATTTTCTTTAAAGCTCTTGCCGGTTACTTTTTCTATCAAGGCACCTGCGGTAATAAACATCAAATTAGAATATCCATAACCATCTCTGAATCCGTAGGCTTGGGGAACAAACTTAATGCGCTTTACCACTTCTTCTGTACTCAACTCAGACTTGTACCAAATCACATCACCAGAGAAAGTCCCTAGTCCTACATTGTGACTTAGCAAATCTTCAATAGTCACCAGCCTACTTATAGCAGGATCATATAGCTCAAAGTACGGTAAATGATCTTGCACTTTATCTTTCCAATTGACTTTACCCTCTTCTACCAGTTGCGCCATAATTGCCGCTGTAAAAGCTTTTGTATTACTGGCAATCGCATAAAGTGTGTGCTCGTCTGGCTGTTGCTTTTTATTCACATCCATCTGACCGTAACCCTTTTCAAAGACAATTTTACCGTCTTTTACAATCCCTACACTCAAACCAGGAATGTTCCAGTCTTTTTGTGTCTGAGAGATGTATTTGTCCAGCGCTTTATAATCTACTTTTTGAGCAAATACAGCAGTAGAAATGAATACAATAGATAGAAATAGAATCTTTTTCATAAGGTAAATTTTGAGGAATGAAGATAGGGATTGTTTCGCTTTCGCGAAAGCGAAACAATATCCATACAAACAACAAAGCCCCAGAAGCTATAAACTTCTGGGGCTTTGAATATAAAATCCGTATTTAGTAGGTGGAAAAGGAACCCTTACTATTTTCCAAAACTAAACCCAGATTCTTTTCTTTCTAACTGCTTCCGGATCTTATAAATCAAAGGAAAAGTCATCCACATGCCTATGATTCCTAAAAATAACAATCCCAAAACTTTATTCGTTTTTGACACCTGTCGCATAGGAGCTACTTGAAGAACATACCAAATAGCATAAGCTGTAATGGGTAAGCCTAATGCCATAATATATAGGGATGGCACAGCATCACTGAATAGCTGCTCATAAAAATCTGGAAAGCCAAAACTTAAAACAAATCGGCTTAAAAAGATGGTAGAGTATAAAACGATCACCCATTGCAAATTTCTTGCATGTTTATATACGCTCTCTTTGTTTATATTTTCCATAATTTAAATATACCAACTGAGCGTTGCCTTTGCAAGTATTGAAACAATAATAATTTTAAGAATATCAGAAGGTCTTCCTATGATCTTGACATCTCATACTTCTCGACTGCGCTCCAACTGACCCATAATGGCTTCCTATGTCGTCACTTTCGCGATGGCTAATCTCCATGTCTACCAACAAGAAAACCCTAAAAGCTACTTGCTTTTAGGGTTTTCTTTTATAAAATTTCATACTGTAAAATGCTTGGTCGAGCACTGAATAAATTTCAGCAAAGGCTTGGTCTAGACCTATTTTAATAATCTCGATGTGGAATCGATCTCGACTATAGCTCGAACTGACAACTTTTACTTACTCAAGTACATTCTGCGTCTCGCGTACAAATCATAAAACTCATCGTCTTTTAAGCTATCGATAAACAAGATGCTTTCTCCTGTAGATTTCATTTCAGGTCCTAGACGCTTGTCCACGTTAGGAAACTTATTGAATGAAAATACTGGTTGCTTGATCGCATACCCATCCAGTTGCGGGTTGAAATCAAAATCGGTCACCTTGTTGTGTCCTAACATCACCTTGGTAGCGTAATTCACATAAGGTTCTCCGTATGCCTTTGCGATAAATGGAACCGTACGTGATGCTCTTGGATTAGCTTCAATGATGTATACCATATCATCTTTAACTGCAAACTGAATATTGATCAATCCTACCGTCTCTAATGCCAGTGCAATCTTTTTAGTATGGTCTTTGATTTGTTGCATCACCAGGTCCCCTAAAGTAAAAGGCGGTAGCAATGCATTAGAATCTCCAGAGTGCACTCCACAAGGCTCTATGTGTTCCATAATACCAATGATGTAGACATTCTCTCCATCACAAATCGCATCTGCTTCTGCTTCTATCGCTCCATCTAGATAATGGTCGAGTAACAGCACATTATTTGGTATTTTTTTCAAAATATCTACTACGTGTTCTTCCAGCTCATCTTTATTGATCACGATCTTCATTCCTTGTCCACCGAGCACATAAGAGGGTCTAACTAAAATAGGAAAGTCCAATTCATCTGCCGCGACTAGTGCTTCAGCTGGTGTAGTTGCTGTCGCAAATTCTGGATAAGGGATATTATTGTCTTGTAATAATTTAGAGAACAACCCACGATCCTCAGCAAGATTGAGTGCTTCATAGCTAGTTCCCAAAATCTTAATTCCGTATCGATCTAGTTTTTCAGCTAGTTTTAGAGCGGTCTGTCCACCTAATTGTACAATCACACCTTCTGGTTTTTCATGACGTATGATATCATAAATATGTTCCCAAAAGACTGGCTCAAAATACAATTTATCTGCCGTATCAAAATCAGTAGAAACCGTTTCTGGATTACAGTTGATCATGATGGTTTCATAGCCACATTCCTGAGCAGCATAAACACCATGTACACAACAATAATCAAACTCAATTCCTTGACCTATACGGTTAGGTCCTGAACCTAAAACGATGATTTTTTTCTTATCAGAAACGATGCTTTCATTTTGCACGTAGCGTTTCCCGTCAGCAGTTTCTATATCTGCTTCAAAAGTAGAGTAATAGTAAGGAGTTTTTGCAGTAAACTCTGCCGCACAAGTATCTACGAGTTTATACACTCGATTGACATTCATCTCCTCACGTAAATTGTATACCTCAGACTCGAGACATCCCAACATATGCGCAATTTGACGGTCAGCAAATCCCTTTTGTTTTGCTTCTAGTAGTAGCTTTCGCGAAAGCGTGCTCACATCAAACTTCCCGATTTCTTTTTCCAATAAGAAAAGTTCTTCAAACTGCTTCAAGTACCACATATCTATTCTGGTAATCTCGTGGATACGGTCCAATGAGATCCCCATAGCCACCGCATCATATAAAGCAAAAACACGATCCCAACTCGCATGAGTCAGTTTCTCAATCACCTGATTGTAATCGGTATAACCTTTTCCATCTGCTCCAAGACCGTTGCGCTTAATTTCTAGGGACTGTGTAGCCTTATGAAGCGCTTCTTGGAAAGAGCGACCTATTCCCATCACCTCACCTACTGATTTCATTTGAAGGCCTAGCGTACGATCAGCTCCTTCAAATTTATCAAAGTTCCATCGTGGAATTTTTACAATTACATAATCTAAAGTAGGCTCAAAAAGAGCACTGGTAGATTTAGTTATTTGATTGTCTAATTCATCTAGTGTATATCCTATAGCCAGCTTAGAAGCGATTTTTGCGATCGGATAACCAGTGGCTTTAGAAGCTAGTGCACTAGAGCGACTCACTCGCGGATTGATCTCAATCGCGATAATATTCTCTTCTTTATCTGGACTTACGGCAAACTGCACGTTACATCCCCCGGCAAATTCACCTATGCTGCGCATCATGTGAATGGCCATATCGCGCATCTTTTGATAGGTGCGGTCTGATAGGGTCATCGCTGGAGCTACCGTAATGGAATCTCCTGTGTGAATTCCCATAGGATCCATGTTCTCGATCGTACAAATAATAACAACATTGTCATTATCGTCACGCAATAATTCTAATTCGTATTCTTTCCAACCTAACAAAGCCTTATCGATCAACACCTCATGAATAGGTGACGCTTCAAGGCCACGAGTTAGTAATTCCTCGAACTGATCTTCTGTATGTACAAAACTAGCTCCAAAACCACCCAAGGTAAACGATGGACGTATGACCAATGGAAAACCAAATTCCTGAGCAATTTCTTTTCCTTTTAAGAACGACTTTGCCGTTGCAGAAGGAGCTACAGGAATTCCTATTTTATGCATCAGACCTTTAAACTTGTCACGGTCCTCGGTGATATGGATCGCATCTATATCCACACCGATGATCTCAACCTTATGATCTTCCCAAATCCCTTTTTCATCTGCTTCAATACAAAGATTGAGCGCCGTCTGTCCACCCATGGTAGGCAATACTGCGTCAATTTCTGGATGATCGGTTAGGATTTGTTTGAGAGACTTTGTTGTTAATGGTAAAAGGTACACATGATCTGCCATACTTGGATCAGTCATGATGGTTGCAGGGTTGGAGTTGATCAAGACAGTTTCAATACCTTCTTCCCTTAGGGATCTTAGTGCTTGAGAACCAGCATAATCAAATTCACAAGCCTGACCGATAATGATCGGTCCACTACCTATTAATAAAATGGATTTGAGGTCTTTTCTTTTTGGCATTGTAGTGTGTTTTTCTAGAGCTTAAATATCTTAAAATTTGGATACAAAAAAGGCGTCAATTCCAAAGAATTAACGCCTAATATATAATTAAAGGTAACTCATTACCTCTTGTGTCTTCTTTCGGTAGAAACAGATAGTTTTTTACGTCCTTTAGCTCTACGACGAGCAAGAACTTTACGACCGCTTACAGAAGCCATGCGCTCTCTGAAACCGTGCTTGTTTCTTCTTTTTCTTTTACTTGGTTGGTATGTTCTTTTCTGTGCCATAGCTTGAAATCTGTGTCTATATATAAAAAGGCTTGAAAACCCTCATTTTTAATCGGCTGCAAATATAGCAACTCTTATACTACCTACAATAAGAAATGTATTTTTTTTGAAATTATTTTCTTGTGTGTAAATATAAGCATGTTCCAACACTAAAAGTCATTTACAGCTTGCGATTGTTTTAGCAAATTGCTATTACCCGTTACACCTGATTGATACTGGTTAAAGGAGGTGATTCTTTCATCATTATTGGTTGAAACCTTATAAACAATTATCAACCATTAACTTTGCAAATGAAAAAGGAAGTAAATTGTAGTTCAGGGAGCAATTACTTCCTTTTTGAAAGAGTTCCCTTTTAATGTATTAAAAGAAGAAGGTCCTTAACCCTTTTTTTTATACTATTATTTTACAAATTCCGCTTTCGCGAAAACGAAAAAATAGCAATTCATCGTTGTATCTAAACTTTTTAAAGCACAAAAACGCTTTTAATAGAAGAAATTAGACGTTTTATCTAAAAACAGAACCCCTTAGATAATTATTTGCAGATGCCTATTGTTTTATGGATTGCTATCAACTATTTTTATATTAATGATTGAAGATATATTTAGCAGGGTTAGGGGACTGCTCCTTATGGTTCAACATTGCAACCTAATTCTTTAGAGTTGCATAAATGGAGCTTCGGCTCCATTTATTTTTTAAGTTCTACTCTTCTTCTCCTTGTGGACTTCTAGCTTCCATTTGTACTTACTTAAATCATTGAAAATCAGTTCTGTTTTCTTACTTTTAAGAAATAAACCTGACTTATGTTGACAAAAGTATACGGGAGTGCCGTTTTTGGCGTTGAAGCAACTACTATTACCGTAGAGGTAAATGCAGACAAAGGAATAGGCTACCATCTAGTAGGACTTCCAGATAAAGCTATAAGTGAAAGCTCTTACCGTATTACAGCAGCTCTTAAAAATGTAGGCTATAAAATGCCTGGTAAAAAATTAATACTCAATCTCTCTCCAGCCGATCTGAGGAAAGAAGGAAGCGCCTATGACTTGCCTCTCGCACTAGGAATACTCAATGCCTCTGGACAAATCAACAGCGATTTATTTAAAGATTACATCATTATGGGCGAACTTTCTCTCGATGGGCAGTTGCAGCCTATCAAAGGAGCATTACCTATTGCCATTAAAGCACGAGAGGAAGGATATAAAGGATTTATTTTACCCAAACAAAATGCGAGAGAGGCAGCAATTGTTGACGGACTTCATGTTTATGGAGTAGATAACATTCTAGAAGTAATTGACTTTTTCCACGAAGGAAAAGAGCTCGAGCCTACTATTATAAATACCAGAGATGAATTCTTTCAAGCACTAGAACATCCAGAATTTGACTTTGCTGATGTAAAAGGTCAAGAATCCATTAAAAGATGCATGGAAATAGCTGCTGCCGGAGGACACAACATCATATTGATAGGCCCGCCTGGCGCTGGAAAGACCATGCTAGCCAAAAGATTACCTTCTATCTTACCCCCTATGACTTTGCACGAAGCGCTGGAAACTACTAAGATTCATAGCGTTGCTGGTCGTACACAAGAAAAAGCAGGCTTAATGGCACAACGGCCGTTTAGAAGTCCACATCATACTATATCAGATGTAGCCTTAGTCGGCGGTGGTGCCTACCCGCAACCTGGTGAAATTTCTCTAAGTCATAACGGCGTGTTGTTTTTAGATGAATTACCCGAATTTAAACGAACGGTGCTGGAGGTCATGCGCCAGCCGCTAGAAGATCGGGAGGTAACCATTTCAAGAGCAAAATTCACCGTTACTTATCCGTCTAGTTTTATGCTGGTGGCCAGTATGAACCCTAGTCCTGGTGGTTATTTTAACGATCCTAATGCTCCTGTACAAAGCAGTCCAGCAGAAATGCAGCGCTACCTCGGAAAAATCTCTGGTCCACTACTCGATCGCATCGACATCCATATAGAGGTCACTCCGGTCCCCTTTGAAAAACTAACAGAAGAACGGCTTGCAGAAAAATCTACTGTTATCAGAGAACGTGTTACTGCTGCTAGAGACATTCAAACTGCACGCTTCAGCAAAAATGAAAAAACACATTACAACGCACAAATGACGGTTAAGGATATCAGAAACTATTGTATCCTCGATGAGGAGAGCAAACAAATGCTTAAAAAAGCAATGGAACGATTAAGTCTTAGTGCAAGAGCCTATGATCGCATACTCAAAGTTTCTAGAACCATAGCCGACTTAGAAGGAGTAGAACAGGTAAATGGAACTCATATTGCTGAAGCTATTCAATACAGAAGCCTAGATCGCGATGGTTGGCTAGGTTAGCAAATCATCAGTAAATAGATGCTTTTATAGAAGATTATCAAATTTTAATTCGATTACTCTATCAGTTTATGTATATTAACTAACTTTGTAGCCTTTTCTATAATTTTAAAGCTTTAATTCATGTCTTTAACAGTACTTCCACTAATTGATCTCCGAGAGTCTTTTGACAATGACAAAGACATCCTCGGCTCTATTTTAGATATTTTTATGGTAGAAGTACCTGAAGATTGTCTTTTGCTCCGACAAAGTATAGAGAGTGGGGATTATACAACTGCAGGAATGCAAGCCCATAAAGTAAAATCTAGTTATAGAACTTTAGGGATTACTGAAATGGCAATTATTTTACAAGAAATAGAAGATCGTGCAAAAAATAAAAATAATATGCAGGATATTCCAAATCTACTCGCTCAATTTAATGAAAATTATGAGCAAATTAATGCGCAAGTTTTATACACTAAAGAACATCTCTAAATATTCTTAAAGTTATCCTATTTATTTTCTAAATAGGACAAGTGAGTTTTATCTTTATTTAATAAATATTAATTTAAAATAAAGATGTCTAAAATTACTTTCTTTTCAATTTGTCTCTGTTGTTTCTTTATAGGTTATGGCCAGCAAACACAGTACAATATAGGTTTTGAACCTACCGATAATGACGGGACTATTAACTATTGGTCCACATTTGAAAGCCCTAATCCAACTGCACGAATCATCGACAATCCTGATACTGATAACGGGACCGTTCCGGTTACCAAAGTATTAGAATTAGTAGTCAATCAAAACTCTGCTTGCTATGCTGGTGCTATCAATGTACATGGAGCTTTAGGAACTTGGCAACTGGACCCTAATGTAGCTTCTAACCTGACCTTATCCGTATCTATAAATAGTAGTATTCCTATTGGGAGAGTAGGCGTAAAAATGGTAAATGCGACTAATGGAACCCTATTTGAAATTTCTGATGCACAAGGTAATTACGTAGGTGCTAATCAATGGCAAACATTAACTTGGAACATTACAGCAGGGGCTAATAGTGGAGATAATATTAACGTAGATCAGATTGTGTTTTTTGCAGACTGGAGATGTGGCGGAGCCACACGACCATCAGATGTAACCTTATTGGTCGATAACATTTCATGGGGAGCTAACAGATTATCAAGTCCACCAGCACCATCCTGTACCAATGGAGTGCAAGATGGAAATGAAACTGGCGTAGATTGTGGTGGTTCTTGTCCTAATTCTTGTATTCCGGACCCAACCTCCTCAGCACCTCAGTTTTCTTCTACAGGAACCGATCTATATGTGTACAGTGATATCGTAGGACCTAGTGTGACTAATTTTATTTTCAATTCGTTTGGTGGTGCTGGTACCTATAATGAAATTGATTTAGAGTCCAATGGAAATATGTCTGGAAAATTATTTGAATTGGATTTCTTTGGATCGCAATGGGATCCAGTAGATGCCAGTGCATACACCTATGTTCATCTGGATTATTACGCTTTAGCAGCTACCACCAATTTTGAATTCTTT